>CAYTAW010000178.1:0-7178 GCA_964435675.1 uncultured Bdellovibrionales bacterium | reverse complement strand
CCTCTAACCCGTCCCGCTCGAGCGCCCGGGCAAGAGACTCTGCGCGAGCCGCGCTTGCGCCACTGCCGGAAATTGGATTGTAAACCAAGCCCACTTTCTGAACTTGGAGGTGGGGCGCCATGGAGGCGGCGCATAATTCGGTATGGTCCGAAGATACCTTCGATATCTGCCCGTCTTTTCTTATGATATCAGCCATCCAACTATCTTCCTGATCTGGAAACAGTTAGTCAAACGAGCAAAGGAAAAAAGCGGGATTTCTGCCGGTTACCGGCGCAGACGCCGCGAAGATGTTGGCACAATCAGCGCCACTCGGGGAGAGCCCCAATTCTCGAGTTAGGCCTCTTCTTCTGCCGCCACTTCCGTCGCGGGAAGCGGGCTAAAAAGATTCATCAAATCAGCTTTGGATAGCTGCAGCGTCGAGAGCCCGTTCTCGTTGACCAGAGCGTCGACGATCTGTGATTTCTTCTCTTTTAGGTCCATGATCTTTTGTTCGACCGAGTTTTCAGTGACGAGACGGTACACGGATACGGCTTTGGTTTGTCCGATACGGTGCGCCCGGTCGACCGCTTGACTCTCTACCGCGGGGTTCCACCACGGGTCATATATGACTACCGTGTCTGCGGCGGTCAAATTGAGACCGGTGCCGCCGGCTTTCAAGCTGATGAGGAAAAGGCGCACTGACTCGTCGTTGTTGAATTGATCGATCAGCGATTGGCGATTGGTGGTCGCTCCGTCGAGATACAAATAGCGGTACTCTTTGCTGTTCAGCCATTCGCGGATGATGTCGAGCATACCGCGGAATTGGCTGAAAACGAGAATCTTGCGCTTCGCTTCGAGCGCCTCATCTAGCAGATCTTTCAATAGATTGAATTTACCCGAATCGTACCCAGAAAGATCTTTGAGCGATTCGATAGAATTCGGATGATTGCATACTTGGCGCAGGCGTAACAGCGCCGCAAGAATTGAGACACTGGCACCCTTGACGCCTTTCTTTTCGACCGCCTCAAAAACGCGCGGACGAACTTCTTCGAGTATCTGAGAATAAAGCAGCGCTTGCGACTGGGTCATCTCTACGTGCTGTACTGCTTCAATTTTCGGTGGAAGATCTTTTTCCACTTCGGCTTTTGTGCGCCGCAATATGAAAGGTTTTGTTTTCGCATTCAGAAGGCGGGTCGCCTGCTGATTCACGCCACCATCTAATATTGGCTTTTCGATATAGCTCTTAAAGAAGTCGGCTGAACCGAGGTATCCCGGCAGGAGGAAGTCCATAATCGACCATAGTTCGAGAGGTCTGTTCTCTGTTGGTGTACCAGTGAGCGCAAGCCGGCGGCGTGCGCGAATTGCTTTCGCCGCGCGCGTCGTCGCGGCAAATGGATTCTTGATATTCTGGGCTTCATCGAGGATCGAATAGCTAAACTCGTGTTTCTCGAGCTCTTGACGATCGAGGCGCAGCAGCGCATACGAGGTAAGCACAATGTCGTATTTGGGGATGTCTTGAAAATATTGCTTGCGGCCGGGGCCATGAAGCAGCAGTACGGAAAGGTTCGGCGTAAATCGCTTCGCTTCATATGCCCAGTTCATCAACACCGATGTCGGGGCGACGATGAGAGCCGGAAGCGGAGCGGCGGACTTTTTGGTGCTGGTGTGACCGGCACGTAGCGTCTGCAAAAATGAAAGCGCCTGAACGGTTTTTCCGAGACCCATTTCATCCGCGAGAATTCCGCCCAATTCGAAATCGTGAAGGAAATTTAGCCAGGAGAGCCCCTCTTGCTGATACGAGCGCAGCTTGCCCTTGAACTGTTTGGTCGGCTTAATTGGGCTGATGGCCACAAAATCTTTAAGCTTCTTCGCCAAATCAGAAAGTTGGCGATCGAGCGAGATGCTGATTCCGCCGTCTTCCATGCGCGAAAGTCCGAACGCCTGAACGGTGCTCAACTTTGCGCGGATAGTATTCGAGAGTTTGAAATTCGGATCAAGCATGCCGAGGGTCATCTTGAGCTGTGCCAGCGTTCCGCCGGGAACCTTAGCATACGCACCGCCATCGAGATGTATCCAGCGGTCGCTCTCCGATCGCGCGCGTTTGAAAAGTATGCTCAGCGGTACGTTGGCTTTATTTTGCGTCAATGATACGTGACAATCAAACCATTGCGGTTTTGCGCTCTTCTTCTTAGCGGCGTCCTGCTCGGCGTTGAGTGACACGTTGAGTTCGAGCTTGGAAAAGCGCAGTCCCTTGCGGGCAACTTCGAAGCCCGAAACTTCCCACGACGGCGGAAACACTTTTTTCCCGTTATCGATTAAATCGAGCGCATCATCGCCGGAGATCGAGTAGCGGCTCTTTTCGGTCATCGGCACGAATCCCATCGACGAGAGGAGTTCGCTGCATTCCCGCTCAGCTTCGCGATCGGGAAGATAAACTACATTGCGATTCGCTTCGGGAACGGGGTAATCAAAACGCAGCGTCGCTTGAACTTCAATGTGCTGCTGCGAAGCGAAATGTTCGAGCTGGGTCTCGCGGCGTTCAAGTTCGAGCACTGGTACCGGTTGTTTGACTTCGGCTTCGGGCTGCAAATCTGGGTTATGTATTTCAACCAACGCAGGATTCGGTAAATCGTCGCGAATGGCACTTAAAATCGGTCCGACCGCGCTGCGCATCAGCACCAGATTGGATCCGTAGGGAAAAATTGAAGCGATCTTCGCCGCCGTCGGCGATATGCGATAAATAGTGTGGTCAACCGAAGTCCAAAAGGGGCCGGTTCCCAAAAGCTCGGATTGCTTTGGGATGGTATCGCCGTTGGCAAGCTTCCAAAACATCGAAAGCTCAAGCGACGCTTCCTGCCAAGTGAGGTGAAGCTGTGCCTCGAGCAAGTCATCGGAAAAGTTAATCGGCTTCAGATCCTGGGCCGAGATAACGCGCGGATACTCGCGGATTATTCCCAAGATTGTTTCAATGCTCCCGCTTGCGTTTACGTACCAAAAATGGTGTGCCTCATCAAAGCTTCCCTCGTCATCGAGAAGACGAACGATAATCTCGTTCAGAGCGCGCTTGAGCGGGGGTTTGTACCCTTCAAAGAGCTGGGGGCCTTGCGGTTCGCCATCGAATAATATCTGCACGCCGAGCCGGTCGCTTTTCAGGTCGAGAACGATTTCCACCGTCGGATCGAGCACCACGGGAGCTTTCGGGCGGTATTCAACGCGGCTGATTTCGGTAATTACTAAGGCGATCTCTTCGGGGGAACTCGTATTCAAGCGGATTGTCGATTCGGTGGCGGGAAAGCCGTGGTGCGCGTCGAAGAACTGGAGTTCGCAGGCCCGCGCGAAAACTGCTATCGCGTGCGAACACCACTGTTCGTCCATCTCTTCCCGTGAGCAGCATGAACATTCGGCGACAATCTCTTGAGAAGCGAGCACTTCAAGCGATACAGAGTGCTGGCTCTCTTCGGATTCTTTGACGATGCCGTGAATACGGCTGCCTTGCTTATTGGACTCTACGACAGCGCCCGATTCGGCAAGTTCTATCCCCGAATCAATTATTGAGTAGGGGGCATGTTTTCGAAGGACGCGGAGAATTTTGGAACGCTCTTCTGAATCGATTTGGCTCATCGGAGAATAGTATCATACAATCTTTCCTTATTCGAGGGCCGAAGATGCAGATCTAACGGTGAAAATGCTGGAAAAATTGCTTAATTTTTACGCGAAAGCGTTGACTAGCCGCGATAATCGAGAACGTCTATCTTTAAGCGGCGGCTTTTTCCCGAGCAGCTATAGGCGCGAATCTCGGGTTCATGCGAGGCGTCAACGCGTACAGAAAAACCCTTGCTGACCTCCTCTTGGCATGAGCGCTCGACAGAAATTGGAGCAATCTGCTTTTCGCCCTCAAATACACCTGCGGACTCAAGGCAGCGGCCCTTGACGCGGCCGGTTATGACAACGTCGTCGGAATAGAAGTTGTCGGCAATTTTCGCGGTTTCGATGGTAATTTCCGGGGAGCTGTCCTGGGCGCAGGCTCGATCGCTTGACGCATATGCGTCAGACTCGAGCAGTGTGACGGGTAGAGATAAAATAAGAACGCAGGAAAAGGCTACCGAAACGCGAATTCCGTTTTGCGGATGGGAACAGTTCCACATATAACAATCTCCAAACTTCAGACAACTGTTTGTGTCCCGAACCGGGGCGCAGCAACAGTATACACTGAGCGCAGTTTAAACTTCCGTTTTTATCACAGATTCTTTATCGCAAACTAAATTGCGAAGGTGGAGTCGAACCAGCAATACATACCTGTTTCTCCAAAGGAAATAACGGAAATTCTATTTGTGAGCAGTATATACCAGCAAAATCGCTACTCAAGCTTTGTTTTTCGAGATGCGCTAGGATAAAGAAGTAGGGCCGAATTGCTGGTTTGCGGGCTGAAACCTTTTTATATCAATTGCATGGTCGAGTTACCGGCTGAAATAAGTGAACAGTTGAAAGCGCAGAAAGTGCTTGAAGGCGTGCCCAAGCTGAGCGGACGCATCGGACTTTTTGGGGGATCGTTCGATCCTATTCACCGCGTGCACGTCGAGATTGCCCGTGAACTCTTGGAGGCGGGCCGCGTTGACTCGGTAATTTTGATTCCCGCCGCGCAAAATCCGCTTAAATCGGTACGTCCGACGGCTAGCCGCGATCGTCTCGCCATGATTCTGCTGGCGATAAGACACGTTGAGGGTGCGTATGTCTCGACCTTCGAGATCGAGCGCGGAGAGACATCCTATACGGTCGATACTATCAGAAGTTTTTCCGAAGCCGCGTCGAGCGAAGCGAGGTTTTATTGGATCATCGGCACTGATAATTTGCCGCAGCTTCCGCAGTGGAGGAGTATCGAGGAAATTTTTTCGCTCGCCTCGCTTATTACCGTGCAACGAGATCAGGTGCGCAGCGAGGCGCAGTGGTTCGAGTTGATTGACTCTATTCCTCTTTCCGCCAAGGCTAGAAATGATTTGAAGCAAAACTTTATGACGCGAAAACCTAATACGGTATCGGCCACCGCTGTCCGAAATAAGGCGGGTACGTCATCAATCGCCGATTTGGTGACAGCGGACGTTGAGGCTTATATCCGCAAGACAGGACTCTACTCGTAACTATTCGTTTTCGGCGCTACGCGACAGGATGGGAGAGTTTATCGAGTGACTCCGGCCCAGGCAGGGCAAGAACGGTATTGATTGCTTCCTTACAAAGGTAAAGAACCTCTGGTAAGTGTCCCGGTTCAAGCAGCGATCGCGCAATGGAAACGAGATTGGCGATCATCGAATCCTTCGGGTCTACCGGTGTCTTATGGGCTGACTGAACGAGCCTTAAATCGCGCTCGAGGGCTTCGGTCAAATCATACACTCTGTCGCGAACCGCGCTTCCTCGATCGATGAGCAGTTTAAGCCATTTTTCCGCCTTGCGCTCGAGCACCAGGAGGTTGTGAGCGTACGCGTCAGGGTCTGACTCAAGCATTTCCCGGAATTTAGCGGTGGCTTGTTCGACGGACTCGATATCGTGACGGCGTGAAAGCTCATCTTCGCGGGTCACCGGATTGAATCCATAGGTTTCCGAAATCACGCGTGATTCTGCGTTAAGCTTTTCAACCGAGTTTAAAAATTGGGAGAGCTCCCAATCAAAGAGGCTGACCCTGAACGAGTAGGGATGCGAGTGATGGTCGTGGAGAACGTTAAGTATGCCCTTGAGCTGGATAAAAGGTTCTACTTCTTCCATCAGCTTGTACGCCGCTAGATAAAGGGGATACGCGACACTCTCGCGCATGCAAATGGTGGCTGGTCCCTCCGTCACGGAGGTCATCCAAGCCATCTTTTTGAATATTTTATCGCTGACGGGACCTGCTGCTGCGTTTGCACCAACATTGGGCAATTCGAAATTGGGCGAATCTGAACTCGGGCCTAACGGGAAAATATAACCCCCTACTTAGCGAACCAACGTCAACGATTGTTAGTATAATTGTTCAGACCCTCATAACCAACAAAAAAATTTCCGGCATAGCAGGAATCGGTGTTCTTCCCCCTTTCTGTCAAATGTTTGATATATGAACAGTGCGAGATCGGCCGATTCGTGCCTCGTTTTTTTGTCATATTTTTTGGCTGCCGAATGCTTAACGTTCTAAGAAAAATCACGACTGATCCGCGTTGAGACGCATGTCCGTACAGTGAAAAAGAGCTTTAGTGCGGGGCTTCCGGCGCCGATATAAAATATACCGCCCAGAAAGTATAATCGTGAGAATTTCCAAGGAGTTGGAGTTTTCAGAAGCTGCCCCAGAATAATTACTGATCCTGCGTTGTATTGGACTTTAGTAATTTTTGGAATGTCGCTGATGTTATTCTGTTCCTTGCTTGCTCTGTTTATTGCGTGCGCCGCTTTTTGGCGCGCCTATAGAGACCATGTCGCGCAGAGGACAAGCCTAGACTACCTACAAAAGCAGTTATGTTTGGCGCAAAGTCATCTCAAGCGCCGCAGCTATTTGGCAAGTGAAATTGCCCACGATATTAAGAATCCTCTAACCGCAATTCTCTGCTCGGCGGAGGCGCTCGATATGACCGTCGGAAAGGATCTTGATCCGATCAATCGCCGCTCACTGCGGTTCATTCGGGAGTACGGTGAAGATTTATTGCGTTTGCTCGGCGACTTTCTCGATATTAATCGTATTCAGACCGGACACCTCGAGAGCAAAAAGGAAAAAGTGCAGGTTTCTAAGGTATGCGAATCGGTGGTCGGTCTATTGGCGGCATACGCAGAGCGGCAGGAAGTTGCCCTTTCGGTTGCCGTCATGTCGCGGCTGCCGTCGGCGTGGATCGATCCAACGCACCTCAAGCAAATTTTGTTCAACTTGGTGCATAACGCGATCAAATTCAGCGACGCTGAATCGGAGGTTACCATCGTGCTTAGCAGCGCTCCGGAATCAGGATCGCTGTCTATATCGGTAGTAGATACTGGAGCGGGCATTGCCGACGATAAAATTGCATCGATCTTCGATCCGTATGCCCGCTATGAAGAAGGCGGACTCGCGACTGAAACAGGGCAGGGGCTCGGATTGGCGCTCTGCCGCGCACTGACTGAATTAGAGAATGGAGAAATCTCTGTTGTGAGCAAGCTTGGCGAGGGCACCACATTTACCGTTATCATTCCCGCGAATCAGGACGACCTCATCG
>CAYTAW010000177.1:0-7200 GCA_964435675.1 uncultured Bdellovibrionales bacterium | reverse complement strand
GGTGAAAGCACCGGAATCGAGTCAAATTTGCAGTGGAATGCGGCAGAGCGGCTAAAAATATTCGCCAATGGAATGGCGATGGAGAGCAACTACACCGCGGCCCCGGAAGAAATCTCTTCGCTGGTTGGACGATCCTATTCGCATGCGCCGAATTGGCAGTATGCGCTCGGCGCGAGCTACCACTTTACCGACTCTCTCTTTGTTCAGAGCGATCTTTCACGACAAGCTTCCTTCTACTTCGACGATAGCCACAACCAGAAATCCACTCCGTATTCCCTTGTCAACGTTTCAGCCGGAGTGCGTGAAACACGCTGGTCATGGACTATATGGGCAAAGAACGTGCTCGATGAGAACTATCCGGTGCGCGGCTTTTACTTTGGAAATGAACCTCCCGATTTTCAGAGTAAAAAGTATGTGCAGCGCGGAGATCCGCTCTTTTTCGGGACTACGCTTTCATTTAACTTCTGATCATGCGCGCCGAACAGATATTGGAGTTATGCGCTGCGCTGAGCGGTGTGCTCTATGTATACTATGCGACGAAAGAACGCGCCATTTGCTGGGCCTTCTACGCGCTGAGCGCCATTGCCTATGTGCCGGTTTTTTTTAGGGCTAATCTTCACGTGTATGCGATTTTCCAATTGATATTTATGGCCGCGGGACTATTGGGGCTCTATCTCTGGCAAGACGTAGGGAACTCATCGCTTCACGTGCGTCGTCTTTCGAACCGCCAGAATGCCGCCATCGTGCTTAGCGGCGCGTTGTTATATCTGATCAGCCATCAGTGTTTGAAGGAAACCTCAATCACCTCCCCCGATCTTCTGCTCAGTATTTTTACCGTTCTTGCGACCGCACTCACGGCGAGAAAATGTATTGATAGTTGGCACTACTGGAAAGCGATAAACGGCGTGGGAATTGCAATCGCACTTGCGGGAGCGCTCTATCCCACAGCGCTTTTTTTTCTAATAAATTTTATCTTTTCATTTATCGGTTACAATCAATGGCGAGCGGCCGAACAACAGCGACGCATCCCGAGCTAACCCGCACCGCTACTGCGCCGCCTACCGCCCGGTTGCTGACCCCCGCCGAACCTGCTTTTAACTGAGCGTCTACCAATGGCCACTGGACACCGCTAATTGAAACCGTCGAATGGTCTTCAAAGGATATGAGCGAAATCGTATCTCCCGGAGCGGCGTCGAATTTCAAACTGCCTCCCTGCGCGCACCGCGCAGAAAGGAGCGTCATTACCGTATCTCCATCCGTTATGGAGATAGGCAGCTCACGGTGATACTGAAGCAGCGTTGATATTGAAACGAGCGCGTGATCGATTCGCCCTCCCAACGCGCCCACGAGGCTAAGCGTGCTCGCACCTTCTGAGCGGGCAAAATCAATTGTCTTCTCCAGGTCTGAGCGATTCTGATCAGGTAATTCTACGATGCGCGCGGCGGGAAATCGGCAGCGCGCATCCTCGGCTGAAATCGAGTCGAAATCACCACAGATTGCCGATACGTCTATAGCGCTATCAACACTAGACGCTGCGCCATCGGTAACAAACACTCGCTTGAAGCGGCGAGCGAACGCCTGTAGAAACGGCCCCGAAGGCAAATCGCCATTTACGATGATCAGCGCGTTCATCGCGGGAATTCCTCCGCGAATATTTGATCAATCGCTTCAATCTCTGCGGCGGAAATATCGCGATCGAATGCTGAAAGAAGTTGCATAATCTGCCCAGGCCGACGCGCGCCGCAAATTGCAGCGGTTACCCCCTTTCGACTGAGCAGCCACTGAAGCGCTAAATCACTGAGCGGCCGGGGAGCGATTACCTCTGCTCTCTTTAACTTCGCGATAAACGAAAGCGATTGAGATAATTTCGGTTCCTGAAAAAAATCCGATTTAGTCTTGCGCCAATCTCCCGGCGCAAGAGAGTCAATCCATTCTCGGGTGACCTTCCCAGTTAGAAGACCGCACTGCAATGGGCTATAGGCGATAACGCCCGTGCCGTGCTCGACACACCAATCGAGTAAGTTTTCTTCAATTGCGCGGTTGACCATACTGTAAGGGGGCTGCAGTGATGAAACCACGCCATACTGCGATATATGCTCAAGCTGCGGCCTGGAAAAATTCGACACTCCAGCCCAGCGAATTTTTCCCTCCTTTTTTAGATCGAGCAGCGCTTGGAACGCTTCGCCGATATCACCGGGAGGACTCGGCCAATGGATCTGATAGAGATCGATTCGCTCGACGCCTAAGCGGCGCAGCGACTGTTCGCACTCATCGAAAATGCTTGCGCGCTTTATGCAGCGTATTACCGATCGATCGGGCTGGCCGATAAGCCCACATTTGGTGGCAACCACCGGGGCCTCGCCGCTACGCTCGCGCCACTTTTTCAACGCGCGCCCGACCACCACTTCCGAGTGTCCTATCCCGTAGGCCGGCGCCGTATCAAGCCAATTAATCCCCGCCTCGAGCGCTTCGAGTATGCACGCCTCGGAATCGGCGTCATCTTGAGGTCCCCAGCCATAGGCCCATTCACCACCGATCGCCCAGGTACCGAGTCCAATCACGGTTAAATCAAGATCGGTATTTCCGAGCCGCCGTTTTTCCATATCTTTAACGTCTGAAAAATAGGGCGGGCGTAATCGCCGCCATTAAATCTCTACCTGCAGCCCGATTTCTACCACGCGTTCGGTCGGCAGATCGAAGAAATTAGTCGCAGGCAGCGCATTACGAGATAGGAAGGCGAATAGTTTCTCACGCCAGAGCGCCATACCGGCACGCTCGGTGGCAAAAATCGTCTCTTTGCCGAGGAAATATACCGCTTCGGAAACACGCAGTCCCCGTTCAATCGCCTCGGCGCGCTTGAGTGCATCGGGCACATCGGGCTCATCGCGATATCCGAAGGATGTATGCACACGGTAAAATCCCGCCTCAAGCGGCACCACGCGCACGCGCTCTTCTGGATTAACGAAGGGAACCTCCTCGATTTCAACAACCATCAGAATCACCCGTTCATGAAGCACTTTATTATGGCGCAAATTGTGAAGCAGTGCTGGAGGAGTAATATTCACGTTGCGCGTCATAAATACCGCGGTACCAGCGATACGGGGATACCCGCGGAAGTGCTTGATAAACGAATCGAGCGGCATCAACGAATCGGCGATGCGCTCGCCAAGTAGCTGGCGACCACGACGCCAGGTCGTCATCAAAGTCATGACGAACGCACTGATTATAATTGGCACCCAACCGCCTGAGAATACTTTCGCAAAATTTGCGGCAAAGAACGTGATATCCCACACAAGAAACGGCGCAATCATCAGCGACGCCTTTAGCAAGCTAAAGCGCCAGCGGAAACGCGCCACAAAAAACAGCAGATACGTAGTAACAAGCATCGTCGTCGATACGCCGATACCGTATGCCGAGGCAAGATTACTCGAGGAACGGAATTGAACCACTAGCGCAATAGTCGCCAGCATCAACATCCAGTTAACGATTGCGACATACACCTGGCCGATTTCACGGCTCGATGTATGCTTGACCGAAATTCGCGGCAAATACCCCAGCAGCACTGCTTGACGAGTAACCGAGAACGCTCCCGAAATTACGGCTTGAGACGCGATTACCGTGGCAATAGTTGCCAAGATAACTAAAGGAATAAGAAGGCTCGGCGGGGCGAGAAGATAGAAAGGATTTCGCACTGCCTCGGCATCGCGGAGCAAAAGCGCGCCCTGCCCGAAGTAGTTGCACATGAGTCCGGGAAAAGCCAAGAAGAACCAGCCATACTTAATCGGCTTTCTTCCGAAATGTCCCATATCCGCGTACAGCGCTTCGCATCCTGTCACTACCAAGAATACAGATCCGAGGGCATAGAATGCCATCTTTCCGTTCGCCAGAAAAAACGAAACCGCGTACCAGGGATTAATCGCCGTGAATACGATCGGATTATGCTGGGCGGAGAGCAGACCCAATACGCCGATCGTCGAATACCAGAGCATAATTATCGGACCGAATATAGTTCCGATTCTTGAAGTCCCATACTTTTGAAAATAAAATAAAAAGACAATTATTAAGACGGTAATCGGCACGACGTAGGGAACAAAGTAGGGCGTGACGATCTCAAGCCCCTCGACGGCGCTCAGTACCGAAATCGCTGGTGTGATAATTCCATCTCCGTATAACAACGAAGCTCCGAGAAGGCCGGGAAAGATAATCCAATTGCGGAACTTATTGACAGCAGGTCTGCTCCGGCTAGCAAGCGCCATTAGCGCGAGCTCACCGCCTTCGCCACGGTTATCGGCCTTCATCACGATTGAGAGGTATTTAATTCCAACGACGACAATCAACGTCCAAACAAAAAGCGAGAGAACGCCGAGCACGTTGCCTTCGTTGATTGACAGATGGTGGTGTCCGCTGCCAAAGCACTCCTTGAGAGCGTAAAGAGGGCTTGTTCCGATGTCACCAAATACGACCCCTAGAGCTCCGAGAGTGAGCGCCCAGGGAAAACCAGTATTCGAATGGCTTGCGCCCCTTTTAGCGGAATGTTGAGCCATGACAAAATAAAAATTGGGGGGTTCTCTGACCCCCCCTAAGTATTGCTACCACCTAGCCTTATCCGAGGATAGCTTAATTCCACTCTGGAATTAACTCAATCCGCCCCCTTAAGGAGACAGGTGCGGGGGGCCGGCACTGATAATAGCGATTCCGGCAGGTTGGGGAGCATTAGGATGAACCGCTATATATACTAATTTTTAAAGAAGGACTTTACTTGGTTAATTACACCATCAATTCCCGATGAGTCGCCACCGCCGCCTTCCATAGCGCCGCCTACGGCACCAACCTTTGCTCCGCCAAAATAAGCGCTATCGGGAAGTGCAGGACCGTCTACAAAGTCACGGTTATGGGAAAACGGGGATGGGATAAAGGAACTGGCGCCCGAAAAGGATGGGATAATGGAATTCAGACTTGAGGTAACAGAACCGGCGACCGAACCTCGGGTTGCACCGCGCTCTACTGCAGCCGAGTTCGCAGGCGCATTCGACTGATTCGCGAAGCGAATCTGGTTCAAGCGACTGAGCGACTCGCTGCGCGCGAGAGTTATCAAATGGTTTGAAATCGGTACCCCCGTTACCATATCTTCCCATTCTCCTTCGACCTTCGGAAGATCACGTGTCCACGCCTCGGCACTCACCGCCGGTACATACTTCGGCTGTGAATCTTGAAATGCGGGCGCCGAGTATATGAATTCTCCAGGGGCGTACGGCTTGAATGCTTTTTCGCCGAGGAAAAGCGTAAGTACTACCCAGAACGCGCAAGACGCGATGCTTCCGCAGCACCGCGAGATTGCTGCCATAACGGAGAGGCCAGACACCACGAAACAGACGAGTGCAATCGTATGCCATCCAGGAATTGCGTGTTGCAGCAGCGCGGGCGAAAAGATCAGCATGAATGCGAGGGCAATACTTGCGAGTCTTCCCCATGCAAAAAAGCTCCCAATTAATCCGCCACGGCGATAGGGAAGCGCGCGCAATAGACGTAGAGGTGAAAACAATGCGGTCAGCCCTGCCGCCGTTAGAACTGCGGAAATACCGCTAAATGAATCGAAAATATTGGGAAGGTGAAAAGCACTGCCGCCGAATATGGTGCCATCCTTAGAATGACTTCCTTGATCTGCCCTAAAATCCTTCATGGATCCTCCAAAACCTATTTAACCTACTATAAAGGGATATGGATATTTATCACGTTGCGGTATCATACCGGCGCGCATTTCGTATAATCCTGGGGATATCAAGAACTTATTTGATAGCTCAGCGCGCGTAACTCTACTGTATGAGCGATAATTCAATTGCATACCTCGGCATTCCCGGCTCGTTCAGCCATTCGGCCGCGCTCAGTTTTTTCGGCGCAGGAGCGTACTTTCAGAACTTTCTCAACTTCAAGCAGATATTCGCCGCTCTCGAAAACGGCAGCTGCAGCGCAGGATTAGTGCCGCTCGAAAACTCGCTTGCTGGTTCGATTTATGAAAACTACGATCTGTTGAGAAATTCGCCCCTTTCAATTACCGGCGAAGCTCTGCAAAGAATCGAGCATCATTTATGTGTTTCGCCAGCCGCGCAGGGTGGTATTAGCCAGATCACGCACCTCTATTCCCATCCGAAAGCGCTTGAGCAGGTCGGAAATTTTTTAGCCGCCAACTTACAAATTAAAGCGGTTTCCACCTCGGATACTGCCAGCGCAGCTCAATTCGTTAGCGAGTCGAACGATACGCATACCGCAGCTATATGCAGCGCAGCGGCGGCACAGATCTACAATCTTGTAATCGCCCAGAGAAACGTGGAGGATGATCCCCTTAATTTCACTCGTTTCGCGGTACTATCGCGCGAACCAAATCAAAGCGTGGACAATGATAAGTGCTCACTGCTGATCGTGCTTCCACATGTTCCCAAGAGCCTTTTCCGTGTACTTGAAGTGATAGTTTCTGTGCCCCTTAACACAACCAAGATCGAGTCGCGCCCAATACCCGGTAAACCGTTCGAATACGTCTTTTATCTCGATTTCGAGTTCGAACCGGAGCACCGGGAGGCGATTAATGAAATGTTAAAGCGGCTTGAGGAATTTGTTGCCGAGCTTAAAATACTCGGTTTTTATCGACGATCACGACTCCGAGAATAGTTATTTTGTTCAAATACATGCTGTCGATTCAGCATGTTGCACTGCTTGAGAATTCTTCGTAGAAATCGCTGGAAATTGCGGCACCAAATAGAAAGAGATTTGAAATTGACGACGAAGGTTATTCTTACAGACGCAAAGTCCAAGACGGACAATGCTTAATATAACGGAACGGAGGCTGTATGGATACTGAAAGACCAATCAAGGATTGTCTCAAATTACTAAAACGAGACATGCGCCTAGTAAATCTCGCACAACCTAAGCGAGAAATTACAGATGAGAAAGCGGAGCTTTTCAGCGTGCTTGATAGCATGGCTGAACTTGCAACTGCGCAACTGAAAATTGCGAAGGAGCAAGTAAGCTACCAAGAAGCTCACTGTTAATTCTTCGATAAAAATGTTTTTTCGAAAGAAAAAACAGAGACTCAGCAGAATTAATGCTGAGCCTGTCGAAGCACAAAAAAGATTACTCTGAATCACACGGCGTGGATCCATGTATGCAGAGAAATCCGCTCACGAAAGCATATTTGACACACACACC
>CAYTAW010000176.1:0-7228 GCA_964435675.1 uncultured Bdellovibrionales bacterium | reverse complement strand
CGCATGGTGGGCAAGCTTCGATTGAATTTCTGGACTTATGCTCGGTCGTATTATTGATCGGCACGGGGAAAAAGCAGCGCGCGAAATTGTAAAATGGCGCAGCGCAAAAAATCCCTGGCTGAAGCGCATGAGTATCGTTGCCTTTGTCGGCCATGCGCGAAAGGGCGATAAGTCGTTCGAAGGAGCGCTCAAATTGATTCTCGATACTGCATCCGTTGTCGTTAAGAGCGATCACCGCTTTCATCAGACGGGAGTCGGATGGGTGATTCGTGAAGTTTACAAAGGCTCGCCGCAGATGGCAGCGAAATTTATCGATAGGCACTTAAAATATTTTTCGCGGGAAGGACTGCGTTACGCGATAGAGAAAATGCCGGAAAAAACCAGGCGAAAATATTTATCGCGCAGCAGGTAGGGGGACTTTCTATGAGCAAGCGTACGGTTGTTCTCGGAGCTAGTATAAAACCGGAGCGTTATTCGAATAAAGCGCTGCGCATGTTAAGAGAGTACGGGCATGAGGTGATTCCGGTGCATCCACTGCAGCCCGAGATTGAGGGATTAAAAGCAAAAGCGTCACTGCAAGAAATTGACGGCGAGGTCGATACGATCACGGTCTACCTTAGCCCCGATACAAGCGCAGCTCGTGCCGACGACATAATTCGACTAAATCCAAATCGGGTAATCCTTAATCCAGGCGCGGAATCTCCAGAGCTCGAGGAGAAACTGCGCACCGCGTGCATTCCGTTCGAGCATGCATGCACGCTGGTACTTCTTGGTACGGGACAATACTAAATACTTGTAACACCTTGAAATTAATTGTTATTGGCGCTGAAGCGAGGTAAGCGCTTATCCCGATAGGGGGATATGAAGTTTTGCCGTCAGTATCGCGCCTTTTCAACGTTCGCCGTCCTTGCGGCGATTATCTTTAGCGCAAATGTGGCTCATGCGCGCCCTTATGATTGCCCAAATACCTCAACTAAAAAGCGCAGCGATTATGTATGCGAAATGAATGGACGCTTGGCACCGGATTTTTGGAATAGCTGGGGTGAAATCAAAAAGAATGCATCGCTCCCTTTTAGCCGTCACTCCGTAGGACTTAAAAAATGTGACGCGCAGTGCGTCAATGACTTTAACGCATGTACGGCTGATTGCCCCGACACGTGCGACGGCAAACCAGCTAAATGCGGCGTCGCGTGTGAAGCTCGTTGTAAGCGGGTAAACCAGGCGTGCGATCGAAAATGCTCTAACAATGACTTTAAGTCGGGATTTCGCAATGAATCGGGAACGCTTGTACCTCTCGTCAACTCCCTGATCAGCGAGTGCGAGCGATCAAATGGCGGAATGAACTGTGAAATAGCAGAAGCTAAACCGTATTGTGACGCGATGCTTCCCAGATTGACCGCTTACAAGCAGGCAATCGCCGCCAAGCCGCGAAGCTTGCGCACCATTGCGGCTATGTTCAAGGACGCCTTTCTCTCGATTAGAGAGACGTTGAGCAAGCGGCATAAGGCGCTGAGCGATGAGATTAACACCAAGAAATTCAAATGTTCGAAGAAGTTTGCGACAAAGCCACCGGCGCCAAATCAGGTAGCCTGCATCGATGCGCAATATAAGTTTTCTTCATCGGCGGCTGCGCTTGTGGCGTTTAGCACGCCGATTACTGCGGCCGCACGGCAGCGAGTTGGCCGTGAAATCGCCGATGCGGAGCCGGATCCAGGACTGGTCGGGTGCAATGTCGGATATTGTTGGGAACCACCGGCATGTGACGGTGGACCGAAGCTCGTTCAAAACTTTTGGCCCACTCAGATCCTCAATTATTTCGGTTTGCCGATTGGCGGCGCTGACGGCTGGCAGGTTGGAGATGTTGTCACCATTGAGGATGAGGAATTTCCGATTGTATGCATTTCGCACGGCAGTGGCAGCGGTGGTGATACCAACTGTGGAAACTCTCCGGCTTCATTCGACATCGTCGTTGTTGATAAGAACTACCGGCCTTCGAGCACGTTCCCGCCGGGAACGTGCGTCGCGAACAATTAATTCATTCTCGAGGGCGCTCTACTTGAGGGATGCCTCGAGCGATTCCATAACTTCGAATTCGCTATCGATAGCACTCTTAATTTCTTGCAATTTCTTAGCTAGCTTTTGCGACTCGTCGGTATTTTGCGATTGATACGCTTTTGCGAGCGCATCTTCAGCTTTCTTTAATTCCTTTTCGAGTGTCGAGACTTTTTCTTCACTCGCGCGCATCCTCTTGGCGATCTCTTTCTGCTCTTCTGTTTGCTCTGCCGATTTCGCTTCTTTCTTGTGCGTCGTTGGGGCTCCGCCTTCTTCTTCCCAACCGAACTTCTCTAAGAAGTAGTCGTACTCATGCTCGAATACCTGTGGCACATCACCCTGGAAGATAATCAGCCGCGTCGCCAACGCGCGCAGAATAAGTTCGCTGTGGGTAACGATAATGACCGAGCCTTCATAGGTTTTTAGGCTCTCAACCAGCGCTTCAATTGACTCCATATCGAGATGGTTGGTCGGCTCGTCGAGCAGTAACAGATTTGACGGCTGCGCCAAGAGCTTGCCGAGAAGAACACGGCTCTTTTCTCCCCCTGAAAGCACACCGATTTTTTTTAGCGCATCGTCGCCCGAGAACATCATCGTGCCACAAATGGCACGAATGATGGTGCGATGCATGTTTTGATTGACACTGCCGATTTCTTCCTCCACCGTGAGCGTCGGTTTGAGGCGTGAGATATTAGTCTGTCCGAAGTAGCCGATGCGCGCGTTTGGGCTGAGAGATACCGAGCCGTTGGTTGGCGCAAGTTCTGATGCAAACAGGCGCAGTAGCGTCGATTTGCCTTTGCCGTTCTTACCGATGATGCCGATACGTTCCTGCTTGCCGATCGTCATCGACAGGTTGGAAATGAGGTCGCTCCCCTTGTCGTAATGAAAGGAGAGATTTTTCACCTCCATCAGCACCTTTCCCGGATTCGGCGCACTGCAGAATCGGAAGTCGAGAGTTGCTTCCTCGGCGAGTTCTTCTTTTTGTCCCATGCGTTCAAGCGCTTTAATCTTAGATTGTACGAGCGTTGCTTTGCTTGCCTGCGCGCGGAAGCGGTTGATGAAGACCTCGAGCTCTTTACGTTTTTTATCTTCGTTGACGCGCGTCTTCTCGTAGATCTCTTCGTCTTGGGCGACTTGATTGTAGAGCTTGGTGGTGTCGCCCTTGATTTTTCTGATATCGCCGCGATGGATGTACATCGTGTGTGTGGTCACGTCGTCCATGAAGAGACGGTCGTGAGAGATGATTATCATCTCGCCCTGCCAGCAAGTCAGAAAGCCTGAGAGCCAGCGCATTGAAAGAATGTCGAGATAGTTCGTCGGCTCGTCAAGGAGCAGCAAATCAGGTTCCGAGAGGAGGAGTTTTGCCAAGTTCAGGCGAATTTGAAAACCGCCGGAGAATGCGCTCGGCGGCTTTTGATAATCGGCTTCAGAGAAACCGAGACCAGAGAGAATTATTTCGGCGCGATATGTTTCGTCACGCTCGTCGGCGCGAAGTCCAAGACACGCTTCTTCGACGATGGTGTTCTTGGTGAAGGTCAGGTGCTGCGCGAGATGTCCGATGCGGTATCCCTTGGGCATCGAAATCGTGCCCGAGTCTGGGCTTTCATCGCCAAGGATCAGACGAAAGAGCGTTGATTTGCCGCAGCCGTTTCTGCCGACGAGACCGAGACGCTCTCCCTGAATCATCGAAAAGGAGACGTTTTCAAAGAGGGTGCGCGGCCCGTAGGCCTTGGTAAGTGAGTTAACTTGGAGCATATACAGACACTTTATTTATAGCCGCCCAGCGTACCGTTATATCCATTCTTAATCAATAAGTGGCTGATTATACGGCATAAAAAGATTAACCAAGTGCCGCTTTGCTGCATCTAAACTGAAGATCTGAAAATTGATGCCGATATTTATTGGTAGGGCTGGCTCTGCGCGGCGCTCAACGGAATGTCGGTATTTGGTTGTTCAAGGAAGGTTTCCGCGTGGCAATTTCAAATCTATCGAGCATAGTCAACGCGACATTCGTCAAGCGTTTTTCCGGCCTCTCGGGGCAAACCAGCACACAATCGCTTACGAACTCAAACTCGTCATCGACGAGCATCTCTTCGGGATTGCGTTTCGGGGCGCAGACTTTTGCGCGCGCTATTCAAGGTTTAAATGCCGGCATCTCTTACTTGAATATCTCTAAAGCGACGCTTGAGAGTCTGACCAAAGTAACAGATAAGATGATTTTACTGACTGAGAAAGCGATGAAGATCTCAACTTCATCTGATGCGAGGAAAAATCTTAATCTTGAGTTCAAGCGATTAGCGAGCAAATTCGAGAAAGTTGCTGAAGACGCTAAGTTCGGCGAGCGCGATGTGCTCGATGTGAACGAAATGGAAGCGCTCTTCACGACGCTTGGTCTCGATCAAGAAACGTCGCAGACGATTGCGGAGGTATTCAAGAAGTTTACGACGCCAGAAGATGATGAGAATCTCGCCAGTCAGGCGGTCAAAGGATCGCGCCCCTACAGGATTCCAGCTTCCGCCTACCGTAACGCGGTTTCCGATAGTTCATATTATTTGGAAAAAATCTCCGATGGCCCGATGACGGCCGGTGGTATCTCGACGGTTAACAACGTATTTACCGCGAGCGACGACATTCTCAATCAAAATCCGGGCCAGGTGGCGGTGTTCACGCAAGATACGGCTGGCTCGCTGACGACGATGGATGCGGGCACGCTGAGCAGTGATGTGACACTGCAGGCGGTTAACGAATCGACCGGTTACTCAGTCATTGAATCGACCGAAGATTTTCTTGGATTCAACGGGTCTGGATTTAATCAGCTCTTTGTCGTCGATGCGCAGGGGCAAGTCGTTCATCAGGTTACCAATGAGTCGTCATCAGTTGATTTTACCCGTGCTTCAATTACCTCTGATAATTTGACGGTAGCGTACGCGCGGCTCACAGGAGCGGATCTGACGGTGCACACGGCGACTACCGCCGCGCTGGGAAATGATCCGGCGACGTCCACCGATACGACGCTCGAAACGTTAGCCGCAGCCTCATCGGTGCGTGATCTACAAGTTAATAACGCCGGCAGCTATGTCGGATATATCAAAACGGTCGGCGGCTTGGATTCGATGCAGCTTCGAGATACCGCCGGAAATACACCGGACGCTTTCCTTGCAGGGCTTGGCAGTGCCGTCTCTTCTTTCGGTTTTTACGACAATGATAAAATCGCCGTTAAATATGACAACGGCGTCAATTACGACGTGAAGCTATACACTGACGGCGCGGGCAGCTTCACCAACTTGAAAACCGGCGTTGCCGCGGGAACCTTCACCGTTCTCGAGAAAACCACCGGCTCCCAGGGGTATGTCGCATATTACGATACGGTGTCATCGACTGTTGCCATGTACGGCACATCCGACGGTTCGACGGTGGTTGCCAGTCATGCCCTTGGCGCCGGTGACTCGCTATCGTCATTGGCTATGGCTTTCAATTCCTCGGGCCAAGCGGAAGTAATGATCGGCGCCGCCCTCCCGAGTTATACCGGTGACAGCGATACCGAGCTCTATCGCTTGAAGGCGAATGCCGCGGCAAGCAGCGGCTCGGTATTGGCGCGCTCCTCAGCAGAGTATGAGGAGATTTTCGACGGCACGCTCGATATTGCAAGTAGGCCGAATGCGTACCGCATGCTGCACGACTTAAAGGCGCTTCGTGAAGAGATGCACAAAAATATGAAAGGTATCGATTATGCGGTCGAGGTAATTGGCAAAAATATCGATCTCGTGCGCGCTTCGGGTTTCGCGTTCCTCAATCTCTCTTCTTCTATTTCGAGCAGTGATGATGCCGAGAAAGTGGCGGCGCTACTGCGCGATGAGATTCGCAAAAATGCGCGCGGCGCACTGGCACAGGCAGAAAATCTCGAAAATATCGTGGTCGCTTCGCTCGCGCTTAATGAGGATTCACTGACCAAATCGGGCGTCAGTGATTAGGTGGATCGTCTTTAACCGATAATTCGCTCACGAGGATTCTGCGATAGCCAGACGTATAGCGCGGCACCGATGCAATCAGCGAGGAATCCTGAGCCCACCTCTGGTTCGTGAAATACCCGTCCCCAATGATATGCGTCTTCAATTTTCATGTGCACAAAGGGATACGGCGAATTAGTCATTATCTCTAACATGCCGCGAATGGTGGGAAAGTGTTCCGTGAATTCCCTGTTGTGGGCGCGTGATGTGGCGTTCACGGACGAGGCGAGCTCGGCAAGGTAGAAGTCCATTACCGTATGCGCCTCTGGATGAGTATTTACAGTGCGATCGGTATATCGAGAGAGGGCGTGCGCGAGACGCTTCATATCAATCAGTTTCTCCACCTCTTTGCGCTGTGCTTTCCCGACTATCGAAGAGGCGAGATCGAGAATCTGTTCCGGTGTTTTTTTGTATTCGCGATCGGCGCTGTGTTGGGCAGCGACGATTGGCACGAGCAGTTCAATCATTCCTTGAATGACTCTGCCGCCGCGCCGTCCGCGCTTGGCTTCGAGCTGTGCATCATAGGCGTTTTGATATAGTAACTGGCCCGGCTCACCCTGATCTATTCCTCTCGCGAGCCGTTCGAAGGCGTCTTCGATGCTAATCGCTGAAGCGACAAAGTAGGGGACACGGAGGTGACGGGAGATATCGTTAAATCTGGTCGTACAGCCGTTTTTAGAGAAAAGAGGTTCGAGCGCAACGGCGGTGGCGATATGCCGGGCGGTAGCCCGTGGAGTCCTCTCTTTCTCTGTATAGACGAATGACATTTCATGAAAAATGTCGTCGCTGTCCAGTTCGATCGTCTCGCGGTGGGGCTCTTCGATGAGAAAGGTCGTCAGGACGCCGTTGCGGAAAAGGCGGTCAATTAACGCTTGAGCATCCTTGTTATACAGAAACATGCGCTCTTTGATCTCTTCGCCGCTCGCTGAGCGCGGCGTTCCGGTATGATCGTTAAATCGATGCAGCGCATCATAGCAATCGGCGAGCGCGAGCACCCGGCCGAGTTGCGGAATGGTGGCCTTGGTGGCCTCGGAGTATTCGTGCAGGGGCGTCGGCATCTCGGCTGGATATGCGTTCGGTTGAAAGCGGTGGTGCCAAAGCACGACCTCCGCGGAAAAATCGAACCGGTCGCGCATCATGCGATACCCTTCCATCACATGGTCTTGCAT
>CAYTAW010000175.1:4046-7260 GCA_964435675.1 uncultured Bdellovibrionales bacterium | reverse complement strand
ATACATAAATTAAAGCACACGGAGAAGAACACCAAACCTCGCAGTAGTGTATTCAGAAGGCGATTTTCAAGCTTATTTAGAAAATTTGCTCACTTTCAATTCAACCTTTTTCTCGTGTTTTTAAACTGAAGAACCCACCAATGCTCCCTCTTCGCCGTTCGCCGCAGATCTCTGCTTTTGAATAGCAGGTTATCTGAGGGAAATTGAGGCGAACTACTCGAGCAACTAGCGATAAATACTGCGATTTTTCACATAAGGGTAATTATAAAGAATTTTTCACGAGGTAAAAAATCTGCTAATGTGGCAATGGCTTACGGCGGTTTTTATATCCCTTCTTTGAGCCGTTAATCCGAATATTTTTTGGTATAGAATGATAGGGTATTACACTGTCGAGCCACAAGGCGATCCCGAACTCATGCAGGTGAGACAGAGCCTGCGTTCGCTCAGCAGACTACTTCAGGATGAAAAATCCCTCGATACTCTGGCAGCTCAACCTTCGCTATTCGCACTTATAAATCGCTTGGACGATTACGCAAAATTCGGAGCAGAAATACATACGGATGGGAATAATCAACTGACATCGGAAACATTCATCGTTACTCCCGATGGCATCCAAGACCGAGTGTCTTCCCTTCTCCAACATCTTGATGACGCCGCCTCATTCAACAACCTTGCGGTAATCGTTCGTAGCAACGGCTGGCAAGAAACTATTCAGGGAGTTCAAAACCTTTCCGACATTCTGGCACCGACCGGAGGTAAAATCAGCGAAACGGTCCTGACAGATATTCCAATTGAAGTGACTGGAGATTTTATCGCTGTTCTGCCGGCTGTCGAGGCTTCGGCTCAGGATCCACGCCTCGGTAAGACGGTTATCGGCTCAGGCGAACCAAAAGGGGCGGTACATACTATTGACGACATGCCTCTGCGTCGACTTGAAGACTCTCTCAGACTCGTTCCTAACGGCGTAATCGGTCGTGGCGGTATGGGAATGGTCATTAAAGCATATGATGATAATATCGGTGGCAACGTGGTGGCGCTTAAGATCTGCACATCAAATGATGCGCAGCAGCACGCGAGATTCTCAACGGAAATAAAAATATCTGGATCACTCCTCGGCGTTAATCAGGCCGTCGGAGCCACTGGCGCATATATTACCACCGAAGAACATCAAATAGAGCATCAAGGCAAAATTGTCATCATTCCCAAAAACAGTCGCTGCTTCACTACTCCATACATCGCTAAAGTCTCTACTCTCGAGGATATGCTCAACTTCTATCACGCGCTCCTAAAGGGGATGCCGCTTGATAAGCTTATTGAACCCCCGAAAACACTCAGGACATTTCTTTCTGAAAACCAACGAACACTAGACGGAGCCAAATTAGACCAGTCTTTCGCTACGCTCACGGACAACGAGCAACGCGAAAGAAAAAACGACATCTTCAAGCAGTTCGTCGACTTTGAACGACGGACGCTCTTCCCAGTCGAATATTTCAATCTGCGCGAGACCCCCCTTTCATCGAAAGATTTTCTAAATAAGATGCAGAAACGACTAATAGAAACTTTAGCTGACGCAGCACGTGTTGTACACGAACTGCATTCACGTGGGATCGTGCATCGCGACCTTAAACCCGGGAACATACTGGTAAGCCCAACGGGCGTCCCTTACATTATCGATTTCGGCCTGGCGCGAAAGTTGCAGACTCAAGAAATTAATGAATGGTCCTCAGACCATGACTTCACGGCTACGGTCGATGAAAATCTCACACAACCGGGAAGGCTTGTGGGAACACCAAGCTGTATGGCGCCCGAGCAGATTATCGGCGATCCGACCCTCGTTTCGAAGTCTCTTGATATCTACGCCTTTGGCGCAATGCTGTACTACCTCTACAGTGGACAGACTCAACTGGGAGAGCTTGACGGCACCCAGAACGCCTTTTTAAATGCAGTTACAAAAGTTCGAGACGGTAAAGTTACGGCGCCCGCTCGCTTCGGCGCTAATCGCTCTGAAGGACTGCGCTCCTCATTGGGTCAAATCATCTCCGACACCGAAGGATGGAGTCTACAGGAAATTATTAAGCATGCGATGCATCTCGATCCAAAGGAACGGCATAACTCGATTCTCGATTTAGTATACGAACTAGATGACTGGCGAAACGGCTACAGAGTAGATTCCGCACTTTCCTCATCTAAAATAACGCCACTGGAAAAAAGATTTTATAGCGTAATTCGTTCATTACGAGCCAATCCAGGCAGGACAGTTAAGACAGCGGCCGCAATCACGGCAGGATTCGGTCTCGGCACCATCGCGTATTCCGCGGCGAGTGATCGTGCTGATGCCGTGAATACTGCACAAAGCGCACAGCGAAGTGCCCGAGCCCTTGACCCAGAAAGCGTTCGTTTGGGCTTGGAGCGAACAATAGAGGCTCAAAGCAAAATAGCACCGTGGCGCTTAGATCCTTTGCCGTACGTATGGTCCGCATTTTCGGGTGAAGAAACAAGTCTTGCAATAATCAATTCGGCACGTCGGCATCTTGAGACTCGCGCTGAAATGCACGAGGAATTCCTCTTGCCCGCGTACGATGCTATCGCCGGCGCTTCAAATGACTTTGGCACGTCTCGTGGCAATAATGACAAAGGAAGAATAAACCTTCAAACTGTTTTAGATGCCCACGTAAAAGGTCATGATCAAAAAGGCGGCGCGGCAGCATTCGTGAATTATCTTACGTCACTCGAACTACCCCCCGAAGAGCTGCGTGAATATCGCCAGACCACGAGAGACTTGCTACTTCGATACGCTTTTAAAATCCCCTATCACCCTACAAATGGATTCAACGATCTTCAGTCCCCTCACATCGTGCTTCACTACGTAGGAGAAGCGCGTTCTATCGCCGAAGAATCCATGCCCGCAACAGTCGCTGAACTCCTTCTTGCTCGAAGGGCATGGAAAGCTTTAAAAAATATGGAAGAAATCAGTCGCATCGACGAGAAGCTCTCCACGACTCAACCCGCTTCTGTTTTTGATTATAGCATTCTCTCCAAACACCTCCTCTCAGAAAAGAAAGACACTCGCAGCGCACGTAGAATGTATCAGCAAGGAATCGACTTTGCAGACGCACTGCGGCGCGAAAATTTGACGGAACATCGCGATGCGCAAGCGCGACGAATCACCATCGAGAGTATCGGGATACGGCTTGGGTATGCTAATGCCCTTAAG
>CAYTAW010000175.1:0-4036 GCA_964435675.1 uncultured Bdellovibrionales bacterium | reverse complement strand
CCTTAAGACAGATAGAGATCTTGTAAATTCACTCGCCCAACTCACCGCCTGCAAAGTACTCGCTGAAACCCTAGAAAACTCGGAGACCGCAAATCAGCTCTACAGTATGGCCCTCACGCAGGAAGCAATCATAACTAAACGACTTGCTGGTACGAGCGGTGAAGCAGCTGAGAAAGTCCCCGCCGAAGCAGAGGAACAAATTCGAACCTTGTATAGCACCGCACTTCATCGTTCTCCGGGAGCCTCTTCCCTTATCACCTACCTATGCTGGGCAGAATTCGAACGGGTCCAGGGCCACCATGAGCGTGCAATTTCGATTTGCAATGATGCTCTTTCTTTCGACTCTACGATCGATCCGATTTTATCTGAACGCGCACTGAGCGAGGCCTATCTTGGCCAAAGGGACAACGCAATAGCCTCCTCCTGTAAAGTAATCAATCTGTATTTGCGTAGGTCAGAAAAATACACTGATATTGCTGATGTAAACTCTTTCGAATCTATCTCGAACCTCTGGAAGACACGCCGTGAGATTTTTGACGAAATGAACGTAGTCCCAGTGGTAAGACTAGCGGCAGTCCTCAGTGTATCGAGTGGCAAAATCATGGATGAGCAAATACGACTTCAACAGATAGCCCTTTCATTTGAAATGATGGAGCACTTGGTTAGCGAGGCCGAGAAACAGCAGGGCTACGGACGCAACGCCGTTGGTATTGCCGTAGGCCACTTTGCCCCGCTTAAGGAACACGATCCTGAACGTTACAATGCCCTCGCTAAAAGACGCGAGCAATTACCAATCAACAAGCCCCTCATTGGAATTTTCTAAACTCCAATCGATTCTTGCCACTCTATGCTTAGCTATAGAGGCCATCATCATCATCTCCTGTCCCGTCATTGTTAGCCAATCCAGGGTCTGAACATGATGTAGGAGGAAGGTACGGTGGCAAAGTAGGCGCCGTCGACATGCTTTGCGTCGTAGTTGACGTAGTAGGAACGGGCGGGGCAACTATCGAACCCGTCGTCGCACTATCGCTATACTTCCCCGCTGCCGTAAGCGGTGCAGAGAATTCGTCTTCGAAATCGTCGCCGGGATCTTCCTCAATAGGATCCTTTTCTTGATCATCACCCGTGAGTTCTGAGATGGCCGCATCGGCATCCTCAGTGAGGGAGGTGACCATCTCACTACAAGTGGTGAGCTTATCGACCGCTTTATTAAGCTTTTCCTCAGATACATCATCTCCATCATCAAGTGCCTTGGAAATCTTTAAAAAGCTCTTGAATGCTGCGCTGCATAGGTTGTTCGCACGCTTGACATGGCGAAGCGCGATCTGTGCATTAAACTCATCTTGCGCCTCAAGGATTCCTTGAATGCTCAAGATCAATCCAGCGCCAACAACAAACCGGGTAACCATTTTCTTCATTTCGAAACCTCAAGAAAGATAAACAACTTCTTTTTTGAGAACAGTGCAGACTAAACAGAGTCCAAGTTCCAGAAGACGTTACGGCACTGAACGTTCGATCCTGTGGGTTTGGGGGCTTTTTAAATTTAAAAATCAGAAATCTTCGTAGTAGCTCTAGGAACTATACAGAGAGCCGAAATATAGGCTCAATTTTAGGAGATTTGAGAAAAGTGACCTGCGGAAGGCTCTTACCCTGCACTCGATTTACGACTCGCCCAAACACGCCGTTTTGCCGCTAGCGGAATCACTACCGACAACAGCAAGGTGAGAAATAAGCCGGTTTGCCACTCTACAGAAGCGGCCGGATAATTGTAATTCCCCCCTGTTAAAGCATAGTAAAGAAAGATACTCCAAGAAAAGACGAGCAAAGATTCTTTGCCAAGAATTTCACCGATTGAACGTAAGAGCGGCCAACGGTGATAATCCAAAGGGCTGAGCAACCGGAGTGAGCGGCAAAACAAGAGGAGGTTTATTACCGTACCCACCGGCAACTGATTACGGGGTTTAAATAGCAGACTCTTTATCTCAGAAGGCAAGGACGGAACCAATAAACGATGTCGCAAAAGAAATAGATAGAGAGCAATCACCAAACATATCAGATCGAATAAAATCGTTGGCTTTTCACGATCCAAAGGCTCAACAACAACTCCGTACCATAATCCAAGAACAAAAATGAATTGCCACGCCAGAGGATTAAACGTGAGGGTCATATTAAAATAAGACGAACTCTCCGGATGAAAGACCTGACATGCCAACCACAAGACCGCGCTCAAGACGCACACAAGATATTTTTTCTTGTCTCTCAGCAAAACGACAACGGGGCCGGTAAGCAAAAGAAAAAACATATAGAGCGGGAGGATTTCAAGTAGCCGAATGGAGTATAGCCCCGTTGCAAGGATACCCATCGCGAGGAGCGGTGAATCCTTCACGTATCGAGTCGGATCGCCGGACGCAATACCACCCTCATAGTTTGCTAGGGCAAGCACCGCGGCTATGACAAGCAGCAGATGATGAACATAGATCCGACCGATACGAGGCCACAATTTTCGGTATATGGCGTTAAGATCTCCTGCAGACCGAAGTGAAACAGCAGTGATAACTGCCGAAATAAAGACGAACGCCTCACCCATGGAAAAGAATCCGAAGGGAGCCCATGACCATTTCAGATAAGGAGCGAGCGCCGGGAAATACCCTTTTATATGTCCGATATATAGAATTATCAGCATAACCCCCTTCAGCACGTTCCAGCGGGCGTTGCGCTCTTTTTCCGGCGAGATATTTGCGGGTGAAGACATAAAAATTTCACCCGTAGAACTACCATAGGGGTGGCCTAGCCTACAGAGGGAAATAACCGGGAGCTCGCTACTTCTAACGTTACAAAAGGGCCAATTCCTACAAAAGTTGACTTAAAGGGCAGGATACAAAGGACTGTTTCTAATGCTACACTTCGCGATGCAGCCTCAGAAATAGACCTAGAACTAAATAACGCCCTGTCTATACAGGACCCCAATATGGCAATTCGAACACTACCATTAGCTGCCCTCATTCTGCTCTTAGCCACACCAGCCCATGCGCAGAATTTAATAATTATTCGTGACGAAGGTGGACGAGTTAAGACAACCGGAGATATCGGTTCCGCACCGGATGGATCGGTAAAGATGAGAGTGTTGGACAATCTCGGAAACGTGCCACCTGACGGAACGGAATGTACCTTAACAGAACGTCAAAAACATCTAACCGTGTCCGCTACCTCAAAAAACGGCGAAGTGACGTTTACAGGCGTCATCGCCGGCGAATATGTCCTGACTGTTTTAGGCGCTCCCGTCTCGGTTGTAGTTCCAAGACAGTAGCGTCATACCCGAAGCATTCGTTTTTGTAATAAGGAATTGCCGACGGAGCGAGGGAATGGAGCTTAATCAGTCCATTTGCCCTCAGCTTTTAAAAATTATTATCTTCGTATTGTTAGACGTAAATCCTATCATCCTGGAATTATTAAAATTTATCGCTCTTCCGGTAGCCACGAGTACTAATATAATCTAATAAATTGCGCGCTAATACATAACAAATACTGAATTTACTGACGAATAATCTAATGACGATGGGGCACGAAGACTCGTGATCTGACTAGAGTTCGAACAACACCGATCTGCATAATCATTTGTAGATCTCGATTGTACGGAATCCTGCCAGATCAAAAGTCTTAGCACTATGACTATCACAGCAGTTGCGTAACCTTCGAGCTGTGCATAATCAAAGCTCCTCTAAAACGATACCTTCAATTGGTTCAGACATGTTGTCTGCGTAAGGTTTGTTGTGAATCGATGCGATTACCTAAGGCATGAAATTGCTGCGGGTATAAAAAAAGATAAAACGCCTGGCGTCGAATCGAGGCGGACACTATCGCTCTTGCTTGAGGTGCTTCTATGAGCACGATAGGAAAGGTCCAGAAAAATCTCGCCGATGCGAATCAGAGAGTTAACAATAGTTTCACAAGACTATCTTCAGGAATAAGAATCAACAAAGCATCCGATGACGCAGCGGGTCTATCGATAGCTTCTTTGTTAAATGCAGATCGAAGG
>CAYTAW010000174.1:0-7297 GCA_964435675.1 uncultured Bdellovibrionales bacterium | reverse complement strand
CTTCAAGACGTGGGATTTGCGCAGCGGGGATGTCGGCCTGACGGTCAATGGCGATTCGGGAAGCGATTCGAGCAATCCGGGTGAGCCGCTCACTTCGTATCTCCCCGACGTGCGCTCGATCGAAGGTGTCCGTGGAAATATCTATAAGTCCACCAATCAAGCGGGGAATGGCGATCCGAATGACTATATGAATTTCCCAGCAGGCGGCGGCAATAATTACACGATTAACGCTGATGAATACCAAAATCTCTGCGTTAAGATGCGACTGAACCGCGACTTCAGTTTAGCGCTGGGCTCGGTAACCAAGCATTTCTATAAAAAAGTCGGCGCCGATTTCGAGGCTGCGGACGCGTGGGCGACAATTTACGATCACTGGTCGAGCGGCAAATGGTACGAGTATTGTCTTGATGCGAAAAACCATCCGACAGAATCCAACCAGATAAACTGGGGCGGCACTCTCGAGGCGTTCCGCATGGATCCGCATGAATTTAGCTTCGATAGCTGCTGCGATAGTAACGGTCTGCCGATCGGAAATCCGATCCAAGTTACGACCTATTACGATTATATACGGCTTGCGAAGCGCGACCGCTCCTACGGAAAATTCACGCTTGCGTATCAGGCGCAGGATAGCGATACGGCTTCACCGACCGTAAGCTGGCACTACTCGAGCTCGCCTAGTTTTGCGTCGAGTACGCAGATTTCGGCGGGCGATTTGAGCTGCAGCGGTCGCATCTGTATCTGGAATACGAGCGGCATGCCCAACGGAGAATATTATATTGCCGGTGTGATAACCGATGGCACGAGCTCTACGACCGGTTTCGCGACGGGTTCTGTGGTCATTAAGAATGGTGAAGGGCCGACCGAGGTCGCGCCGGTGCTGTCAGTGGAGAATCCCACTGAGAATCGAGTGGTGTGCAGCGATATGCAAGTCAAGGGATTTGCCGTTAACAATTCAATTGATGAGCCGGTCGTTGCGGTGCAGGTATTCATCGACGGCACCTTTAGTCAGCTAGTTGTGCCGAGTGAGTATAGTCCGCAATCAAATCAAAATTACCCGTCGCGTATTGCGGATACGGGATTCAATTTCACTCTTCCGGTTACCGGTCTCTCGGTCGGGACGCACACTGTGCTGGTGCGCGCGTACTCGAGTAATGGTGGTGTTGCCTCACAAAGCATTACGATTAATCGGCAAAACGGTTGCTCCGATACGGTAGTGAGCGACAGCTCGCCAGCGGGCTCGCCACAGCCAGGCGCTGCGCCTCAGGCAACAGCCACCCCGTCGCGCGCGACTGCCCCGACAATTTCTAAAGCATCGCACGCGGCGAGCGGAGTTCTTCAGGTGGTAATTTCAAATGTATCGAGCGCTTTTTCGGGATGCACATTAAATATCTTGGCCGGCAAAGACGGAAACTCACTTTCGAACCTTAAAGGGTTTCCAGTTGTTGCCAAGGATATCTCGAAAAGGAAAATTACGCTTAAAGCAGCGGGCGTTAAGGTCAATCTCGCGAAGCTGAAAAAGTTTGAGATCGGCGCGCGCTATACGTGCTCGGGAGTCGCGGGAAATTCTACGAGTAAGTCTGTCGGTCTGAAAGCGCGCGGTTCGATATCGGCAATTAACGCCCTGACTAAGAAAATTAAGGGCGTACTGAAGAAGTCCTAGCTTGTGGCGGCTCTTTTTGCTGCCAACCTATTGAAATTATTGACGCAGCGTTGATCGCGTGGTTTGATTGGCTCCGCTATACATGGTATAAATCCACAGGGCTTTTGCTGGCGCGTATCTAATAATTCACAAAATTTATGAGCAATGTCGTAAGCATCAATCAGGCTGACCGGCCGCTGTTATCTGTGTGCATTCCTGCGCACAACGAAGAGGGAAACATCCCGCGCACGCTCGATATCATTTCTAAAGTGCTTAACGAGCACAACGTTCCTTTCGAATTCGTGATCGCTAACGACAACAGCACGGACGGAACTGAAGCCGTAATCCGTGAGAAGATGGCGCAAGGTATGCGTATCTGCTTGGTCAATCGCACCAAGCCGGGCGGCTTTGGGCGCGCGATACGGTCATGTCTCAATAATTTTTCGGGCCAATACGTGGTAATCGTTATGGCCGATTGCTCGGATGAGCCGCTCGATATCGTGAAGTATTACGACTTAATGAACCAGGGCTACGATGCCGTTTTTGGCTCGCGCTTTATCGAGGGCGCCGTGGTCAAAGATTATCCCCGCGTTAAATTGATTGCCAACCGTGTGGGAAATTACGTAATTCGGAAGATGTTTCGCACGCATCATAACGATCTCACCAATGCGTTTAAAGGATTTCGCGCCAACGCGATTCGTTCGTTGATTCCTCTCTACTCGAGTCATTTTAATATCACGATTGAGATTTCGATCGGTCTGCTGATTCGCAATTTCAAAATCGCCACCGTTCCGATTAATTGGTATGGCCGCACTTGGGGTCGAGCGAATTTCAAAATCCGCGAATTGGGTCGCCGGTATTTTGCTACATTGTTTAAGCTCTACGCCGAGTGGTTCTTTATCCATGATGATCTGATCGCCGAGCATAAGGTGTTTTTCGACCGCTTGAGCAGTGAGAGTGAGGCAGAGACGGTCTTTCGAAGTGAAGGGTATGGAGAGGATTCTCATAACGGGGGGAGCCGGGTTCGTCGGCTCTAATCTGAGCCTTCAGTTCGCCGCGCGCTTCCCTAAATCTGAAATTGTAGCTTTTGATAACTTGAAGCGTCGCGGCTCTGAGTTGAATCTTGAGCGCTTCAAAAAGAATCGCGTGCGCTTTGTGCATGGTGACGTGCGCGTCGCCGCCGAATTGTGCGACCTCGGCCATTTCGATCTGATTATCGATTGTGCCGCCGAGCCCTCGGTGTTGGCCGGGGCCGGCGGGTCGCCTCAGTACGTAATCGACACCAATTTAACGGGCACGATCAATACGCTTGAGGCCGCGCGCCGGGGCGGCAGCAGATTGATCTTTCTCTCGACCAGCCGAGTCTATCCCATCGCGGCAATTAACAATCTACCCTACAAAGAATGTGAGACGCGCTTTGAGATTATGTCAGCCGGAATCGGCGAAGATTTCCCCTTGGCGGGGGCGCGCTCGATTTACGGCGCAAGCAAGCTTGCGTCCGAGTTGCTGATTGAAGAGTACCGCGCAGCATATGGGCTGCAGGCAGTCATAAATCGCTGCGGCGTATTGACTGGTCCATGGCAGATGGGAAAGACCGACCAAGGTGTCATCGTTCTCTGGCTTGCCGCGCACTACTTCAAAAAAAAGCTCCAGTACATCGGCTATGGTGGAAGCGGCAAGCAGGTGCGCGACATTCTCCATGTCGACGACCTTTTCGACTTGTTGCAGATCCAATTGAGTGATTTTGCGCCGTATGACGGGGGTATTTTTAATGTCGGTGGCGGCCGCGAGGTTAGCGTGAGCTTGCGTGAATTGACTCAGGCGTGTCAGGAGATCACCGGCAATGAAATTCCGGTTGCTTCGGTAAAAGAAGATCGACCGAACGATATCCGCGTATATCTTTCGGATTGCGCAAAGATTACGCAGCTTTCTGGATGGAAGCCCCAGCGCGATGTTACGCGGATTTTGACCGAGACGTGCGCATGGATTCGTGAAAACGAATCTTCATTGGAAAAAGTTTTATTTAGCTAACGGAGAAATGGCATGAGCGTTGTAGTTGTTACGGGATCGTCGGGGTTAATCGGAGCAGCCGCGGCCCGGTTTTTCACGGCGCAAGGATTTGAAGTAGTTGGAATTGACAACGATATGCGCGGCTATTTCTTCGGCAAGGAAGCGTCGACTGCCTGGGCGACTGAGAAGCTATGCCGCGAGCTCAAGGATTACACGCACTGCAATATCGATATCCGCGATCAGCAGGCAATTGACGGCCTTTTTAAGAAATACGGCGCGAATATCTCGGCAATCATCCACACCGCCGCTCAGCCTTCGCACGATTGGGCCGCAAAGGAGCCGATTACTGATTTCACGGTTAATGCTAACGGCACGTTGGTATTGCTCGAAGCGGCGCGTCAATTCGCGCCTGAGGCGGTTTTTATTTTCACCTCGACCAACAAAGTATACGGCGACGCGCCGAACGCTCTTCCGCTGGTTGAGCTGCCAACGCGCTGGGAGATTGATGAATCGCACCCGTACTTCAATCGCGGAATCGATGAACAGATGAGTATCGATCAAAGCAAGCACTCGCTTTTTGGCGCAAGCAAAGCCGCAGCCGACCTGCTCGTGCAAGAGTACGGACGTTATTTCGGCATGAAGACTGGAATTTTCCGCGGTGGCTGCTTGACCGGTCCAGGACATTCGGGCGCGCAACTGCACGGCTTTTTAGCGTACCTGATGAAGTGCGCAATTACTGAAACCGAGTACAGCATTTTTGGGTACAACGGCAAGCAGGTGCGCGATAATATCCACTGCGACGATTTGGTGAGCTGCTTCTGGCATTTCATCCAGGCGCCCCGTGTTGCCGAAGTCTATAATATGGGCGGAAGCCGCTATTCGAATTGCTCGATGCTCGAGGCGATTTCGATGTGCGAGAAGATTTCTGGAAAGCAGATGCGCACCAAGTACGTCGAAGCAAATCGTAGCGGCGATCATATTTGGTATATTTCCGATGTCTCAAAATTTCAATCGCATTTCCCAGGCTGGGGATATCGCTACTCAATCGACGATATCTTGAAAGAAATCCACGACGAATATCTCGAGCGTAATTGGAAAGAAAGTTCGCAAGCTGCAGTGGGCGGATAAACGCCGCATCTCGTGCCCTTTTTTCTGATTGTTAGACCGGCTGTGGGTTGCTGTATGTTGACTGCGGCGCGACCCCGTAAAGCGTATGATTGCCCCGCACTAATGCGGACGGCTAATAGCAAGCGGCAGTCAGCTTATTTATGGATTTGGCGGGTCGAGTAGTGGGGGAAAAGGTGAAGGTGAAAGCAGTAAGTCGGCGAGGGTAAAATCAGAACCAGAAAAAAATTTCAAAACTTAAAAAACCGGAAAACCGTGCGTAACCAGAAAAAGCGCGACTAAAAAAACCGGGATTGAACCTCTAGAAAAACCTGAAAGAACCAGTTAACTGCTTTCAGCACTTCATGAAGGGCTCGAACTGAACGCTTTATGAAGCACTGAGCTAATCTTCTACCCGTATATCTATCTATCGGCTGTATCCGGGGATTTGCTTCAGTAATTTTTTATATGTAACTATTTGAAATGCTTGCTTTTTAGGCTGCAATCAGTTGCCTAATCCCTCACGGAGTAATTTTAGAAACTGCGCGCGTGACACTTCGCGTGCACCGAGGCTCTTGGTAAATGGGTTTAGCACCTGAAAATCGATCCAGTTGATCCCCTGCTCGCGGTAAAATTCAACAAGTCGTACGAGCGTTATCTTCGACGCATTTGGCTTGCGATAAAACATCGACTCCGCTGAAATTGCGCGCTGCAGCGAAACGCCGTAAATTCCAGCTACCAATTCGCCATCCTCGCGGCACTCGAAACTATAGGCGAAGCCCGCTTTGTGCAGCGCTTCATAGGCTTTCTTCATCGCCGGAGTTATCCACGTGCCGCGCTGATTTTTACGATTATCCAACTGGGAGCACCCTTCGATCACTTCGCCGAATGCGCTATTCATAGTGAACTGATAGCGATTATTTTTTAACTCTTTTTTTAAGCTGCGAGAGATGTGCAGTTCATCAAGAAAGAGCAGCGCGCGTCGCGGTGGCGAAAACCAGGCGAGAAGTTTCTCGTCAAATGGCCAGGGAAAAATTCCGTTGCGATAGGCGAGCAGCAAACTCTCGATATCGAGATCGCCGCCAATTGCCAGCAGCCCGTCCGAATCGGCGCTGTTATGGGGTGGAAATTCAGCAATTGCCATGGCGCCGCCGGCAATATGTAGAAATAGTGTTCAGGATGTGAGGGCGCGCATGTAGATTCAGCGGAAGGTCATCATTTCGACTGTAGGAACTGAAAGACATTACTGATTTTGGAGGTTGGGGGTGCATCGCTCTTAACTTATATGATGCGCAAATAATGCGGCAAAGCGCCATTTAAAACCGTAGTTTGGGAATATCTTTCGGTCATTCCGGCGCCGATCTATCATCATAGTAATAAGTAATGAAATCAGGCTCTTCATAAGAGAAGAGGCTCTACCGTTAGGGTGCCGCCAACAGGCTGACAATTCAAATGAGTCCGACGAGAAAACATACGCAGGGCGACACCGACTCCGCAACCATCGTTCGCGATCGCGTTCGTGTAAAAAAGCCAAAAATGTTCAAAGTGTTGCTGATTAACGACGACTATACGACGATGGACTTCGTGGTGGCGATTTTAGAGACCGTTTTCCGGAAGTCCCCTGCAGAAGCGGTTCGCGTGATGCTTCAAGTACATCAGCGCGGTCATGGTGTGTGCGGCATTTTCTCGCGCCAGATCGCAGAATCAAAGATTAAGATCGTTCATGACAAAGCGCGTGCGGAAGGATACCCGCTCCGTTGTACGATGGAGGAAGTTTAATATGTTCAGCACCGAGTTATCGTACGCACTTGAAGCAGCCTATCGCGAAGCATCGAATCGTAAGCACACCTTTTTTTGCCTCGAACACGTTCTCTTCGCGCTGCTTTTTGATCAGCAGGTTGCTTCAATACTCGAGCACTGCGGCGCCGATCTCGATCAGCTTAAGAAAAATCTTGAAGGATTTTTCGACGTAGAGCTTGAGCATCTCGATCTAGAGCCGGGCGGTGATGGGCTATCAGGGCCGATTCAGACCGAGGCGGTGCAGCGCATTTTACAGCGCGCCATTCTTCACTCACAGTCGGCTCAGAAAAGCTTGATTACCGCGCAAGAGGTGCTGGTGGCGCTCTACAGCGAGTCTGATTCTCACGCCGTATATTACCTGCTCGAGCAGGGAGTCTCCCGCCTCGACATCTTGAACTATATATCCCACGGTATCGCGAAATCCGAGCCGGTGAGCGAAACTGAGGATGACCGCGGCGCGGTGCGCCAGGATGACGATGAGAACGCGCTGCCTTCAAAGGGGTTGCTCAAGCGTCTCACCGAAAATTTGACTGAAAAAGCGGCGCAAGGCTTGCTCGATCCGGTTATCGGACGCGAAGCGGAGATTTCGCGCACAGTGAAGATCCTTTCACGTCGGCTCAAGAATAATCCTATTTTTCTTGGTGATCCGGGGGTAGGAAAAAGCGCGCTCGTCAATGGGCTCGCGCAGCGCATCGCCAGCGGCGATGTTCCTGAAGTGCTCGAAGGGGCGCAGGTCTACTCGCT
>CAYTAW010000173.1:3997-7338 GCA_964435675.1 uncultured Bdellovibrionales bacterium | reverse complement strand
GTTCGAATCTCTTCGCCCGCTCGCCGTCTTGCAAATCTTGGCTTCGCCAAGTTTGCAAAGGCAGAAAAATAGCGGGCGAAGAGATTCGAACTCTCGACCTCTTCCTTGGCAAGGAAGCGCTCTAGCCAGCTGAGCTACGCCCGCGAACGGTCTGAGGGTTTTAATGTAAAAGCCGGCCAAAGTCAAATTTAGCATCGTTTGGGAGAAAATAATTCGAGAAACGATAGGAACAACGAGGTAATACACTGTCTTCGTGCTATAACTAAAACAGCGGCACAATTTGCAAAGTTTGGCGTCCTTTTTCATACTGCAACTGATGGCAAAAAAGGCAACCACAGCGATCGCTCAATTCAAACAGCGCCAACTCGTGATTCTTCACGATGATTTCGCAGCGCCATGCAGAGGCGTGCTCGTTGCTGCCGCAGAAAGCATGACAACCGAACTCGTTAACGAAGCGCTCTCTACCGCGCGCGGGATCTGCTTCGTTGCAATCAGTCGCGAACGTTCCCGCGATTTTATGCTTTCGCAGATGCTCCGCCCACAGAAAAGCGCGGTCGCCCCAAACGATTCGCTCGCTCCCCTCTCTATGTGCCTTACGGTTGAAGCGCGCGAAGGGGTGACCACGGGAATCAGCGCATCGGATCGCGCGGCCACGATTCGCATTCTCGGCGAGGCAAACCCCTCGCCTCGCAAATTAATTCATCCCGGACACATTGTTCCCGTAGAGACACGCGATGGCGGTGTGTTGGTTAAAAATTCCCTGCCAGAGGGTGCCCTCGATATCGTTCGCGCCGCGGGCTTTAGCGATGCGGCGCTCTTTATCGATTTGCTCGATGCGAACGGAGAGCTCCTCTCTCCCGAAAAGCAGGAAGAACTTTCAGCAGAAAAGAAAATTCCATTCCTTCGCTTGAGCGATTTAGTTCAGTTCCGTCTCCGTCAAGAACCACTGGTAAGCCGCGTCGCCGACGCGAAGCTGCCAACCTTCTTCGCAGGCGAGCTGCGCTCAATCATCTACCGCTCATTAATTGGCGATGGCGAGCATTTAGCCCTGGTCAAAGGGACGCCCGGGGCAAACTCCCCAACGGTTATACGCGTGCAGAGTGAATTTACCTTCTCAGATGTATTTGGCGGCAACTGCCCCCCATCGCGAGCGCAGATTCAAGCGGTCTTGCGCATGCTCAAAGAGCATGAATCTGGCGTGCTTCTCTATCTGCGCAAAAGCTCATACGGAAGCTTGCGCGAACAGATCTCGTCCGGCGATAGCGCGGCTAAACCGGCGTCAGTGATGCGCGAATATGGACTTGGCGCGCAAATTCTTCGCGACTTAGGCGTCAAGAAGGCGATAATCATCTCTAATAGCGCCAGTCCGATCGTCGGGCTCGACAGCTTTGGCATTGAAGTCGTAGAATATCGGCCTCTCACTTTCTCGACGGAGCAGCCAGCGAACCTTCAATGACCAACGTTACTTTCGCGGATATCGCGCACCAATCGATCTCCTTTTCAGAAAACCGCCCTCACGAGAGAATCGTGCTCGATCTTATCGACACACCATGGGTGCAACGCTTACGTGATATCAGCCAAACAGCGAACACTCGGCTGGTGTATATGTTCTCCGAACATTCGCGCTTCGGACACTCGCTCGGCGTGGCGTATCTGGCCTGCGTGTTGATGGACAAGTTGCGCCGGGAGAACCCCGAGACCATCGAAAAATATCAGAGCGCCGTTGCCGCCGCAGCGCTGCTTCACGACGTTGGGCATATCGCTCCGGGTTCACATACGGCTTTTTCTACCTGGTTTCCCGATCAAGAAGATTGCCATGAGCAGTTCTCAGTGGACATTATTAACCATGATCCATCGATTCGAAAAATACTTAGCCCAGAATTGCGCTCTCAGGTCTCAAAGATTCTCAAAGAGGATGCCGGTGTACCGCCATGGACCTGGCAGATTATTTCCGGGGGCGGTTGGAATGTCGATCGCGGCAATTGGTGTATTATCGACAGCGTTCTTGCCGGCGTGAGCTACGGAAACTACAACGTACCTGCCCTGCTCGAATCGATCATGCTCACCTCCGACAACAATTTAGCACTGCGTGAGAATCGTCTCGACGCTATGATGCACTTCGCGGTGTCGCGCCACGCCATGTACCGCCAGGTATATCAACACCGCGTAATCCTCGCGACCGATCGAATCAACCGCGCACTGGTGGCGCGCGCGCGAGATCTTGGAATTCGCATCAACTTCTGTGACGAAACCATGCGTCGCGTTCTCGATGCGAGCTCCGCAAAAGAACTAGAGCGTGAGACATTAAATGAGATGCGTGAGCCGTGGTGGCGCTATCATTTAATTCAGTGGTCGAAGTCTTCCGACAAAATTCTTGCCGATTTGAGCAATCGGTTATTGAATCGCAATCTGCTAAAAACGGTTCGAATTGGCGAAGGCGATAATCGCGAGAAGCTGCTCGAAGCGGCGCGCTTGGCGGTCACGCAGAGCGGATACGATCCTCAGTATTATCTGCATTCCGTTTCAACGAGCGATATGCATGAAGGTGATCACCGGCAGTCGATGCTTGTATCTATGGACGACGGCAAGGTGCTCGCGCTTGGCGAAGCCGAGCCGCTCTTTACATCAATGGTAAAGGAATCGAGCCAGCACGCCAAGGCATGGCTCGTACTTCCCGAGGAAGCCAAGGCGCTTCTCGGCCGCGCGCGCTAGTGCGGTGATTTAAAAGAGACGGTTCCGATCCACCCTCTCATTAATCCACCCTCTCATTAATCCACCCTGCCATTAATCCACCCTGCCATGGATCTTCCCTGTCGTTAATCTTCACGAGCGCGTCCGGCAATGAAGGCGAGTAAGCCAATCGGACTAGCGGCCTAACTATTGGCGAGGGAGATCTTTTCGAGCGGCAGCGTCAAGACGAATGTGCTCCCCTGCCCGATTACTGATTCGACGGCGATTTCGCCGTAGTGAAGCTCGGCGATGCGCTTGACGACGGAGAGTCCGACGCCCAATCCCTCAGTGCCGTCTTTGACACGCGCGCCCCGTCCGAACATCGAAAAAATACCTTCGAGCTCATCGGGCGGAATACCCGCGCCATTGTCTTGAACGAAGATATGACAGAATTGTGCCAACGTTCGATTTTCGATGGAACGCATGCCGATATTAATAATCACTTCTTCTTTGTCGCAGTACTTAACCGCATTGCCGATAAGATTTACGAATGCGCGGCGGAGCAGCTCAGGATTCCCCCAAACAACGGGAAGGTTTTCGGCAATGCCGATCTTTATATCGACGCTCTCGTCAAAACTCATATCGGCGATAACCTCATTGACGAGCGTTTT
>CAYTAW010000173.1:820-3987 GCA_964435675.1 uncultured Bdellovibrionales bacterium | reverse complement strand
TTTAGTTCAACATACCCCATGCGCGCGGCCTTTGAGCCAAGTTTCGCAAAGTCATACATTGCCTGCACCACTTGGGTTAAGCGCGTGCTTGCGTGAAGACCGCTGGTCAATAATGTCTGCACCCTCTTATCAAATCCGCTCCCGTATTGATCAAGAATATATTCGAGCTTCATGCAGATTCCGCCAAGCGGCCCGCGTATATCGTGCGCAACGGTGGCGCTGAATTCATCGAGCCGACGGTTCTTCTCTTCGAGCATTTGATTGGCTTCGGTCAGTTTCGCTAAAAGATTGCTATTTTCCTGCTCGAGCTTACGAATGCGCAGTGAATGACGCACGCTCTGCCCCAGCTCATCAATCCACTGCCCTTCGCGCATCAAATAGCGGTGACAGCCTGCGTTGTAGGCATCAGAGACGAGCCGCGGCTCAGGCGTCGGTGAAACGACGAGCACGGTCGGTTCGTGATCGCTTAACTTCAATTCATGTATCAGATCGAGGCCGCGACGCCCTGAAAGCGAGAAGTCGAGGATCACGACGTCGAACTGCTCGCTGGCAACAAATGTATGGTACTCCTCGAGCGACTTAGCGGCGGTCACGCTTGCGTTCGGTACCTGTTTTTTAATCGAAGCCGTCGCTTTCTCAATGGCAACAGGATCTCCGTCGAAGATCAGAACTTCTTCACACCGTTCGACAGAGTCGGCTTCCATGACAACCTAAATGGCTTTCTTCAAGTAGTTCTTGAGGCGGATGAGAGCACGTGAGCGAATCTGCGAGGCGCGCGATTCAGTCACGCCCAGGATATCACCAATCTCTTTGAGGTTTAGTTCTTCATAGAAATACAAGCTAATAACCAAGCGCTCTTTTTCAGGGAGGCGATCAAGTGCGCGCGCAATCAAACCGACTTTTTCCGATCCGAGTAATTTACTGAGCGGATCGTGCCCGCGGCTTGGGAGCATTTCATCGGCTTGGAACCGCTCTTCACCATGACCAAATCCAAGCTCTTCAAAGCTCAGCATCACGATGCTTCCTACTTCACCAAGGAGGCCTTGCAGCTCTTCTATCGACACGCCAAGCTCGGTTGCGACTTCTTCATCGCTCGCCGCGCGTCCTAGCTTCTGCTCGATCTTCTGATAGGCTTGTTCAATCTTGTGCGACTTGAAGCGCAGCGAACGGGGAAGCCAATCTTGCGAGCGGAAGCTATCGAGAATTGCGCCGCGAATACGGAACTGCGCGTACGTTGAGAAATTCGTCTCGTGTTTTGGGTCGTACTTTTCAAGCGCGTCGACGAGCCCGATGATTCCGGAGTTCAACATTTCGCGTAGGTCGACGTCCTTCGGAAGCCGTCCCGACAAGCGGTGAACGACCTTCTTAACGAGCGGCAGATAGCTACGAATGAGATCTTCGCGCTCGTGCTCATCGACGTTTTTGTACGCCTCAACTACGGAAGCCTTAGGTTTGACCACTGTTCATCTCCTCGTAACTTGCTAAAACCTTAATAACGAGCCAGCTGATGAGCTTAACCGCAAACATCACCGCCGTGGCGCGCAGCATAATCGTAATTACGTGCACGTCATTCATTACCCCCGCGATACAGACAACAAAGAAGCCGATAAGCGCCACACCGGCAAAGAGCCGATGGAGGTAGGAAAAATCTACCACCTTAATTAGCTTCTGGTTCGCTCTAGGAGACTGGGCCACTGCTTACCTCCAACAGCTGCCGGAAGAAGAACTGAATACCGCCCTTCACCCGCATCTCCACGAAATCACCATCTATTTTCTCGGCAAGCGCCGCGTAAGCCCGCGATGCAGGAGAGCTCGGGAACTCCACTACTACCGGACGCTGCGCCCTTACCGACTCCGGTACAGACCGATCCGTCGGTATGCACCCTATGTACTGCACTGATACATGCAAGAAGCGATCAACAGCCTTCGCGAAACGTCTAAACACCGTCTCGGCTTCTTTACTATCAATGACTTCATTGACCATGACGCCAAATTTCTTCTCGCGATAACGCTGCGAAAGCACTTTAACCAGCGCGTAGGCGTCGGTCAGCGATGTGGGTTCGGGGTTAATAACCAGCACCATCTCGTTCGAGGCGACGTTAAAATGGATTACTTCAGGCCCAATGCCAGCCTGCGTATCGATCAGTAAATAATCGTATTGAAACGCAACGCTTTCAACGGCTTCCATGACGGCAGCGCGCTCGCCGGTTGAAAGCTGGCACATCCGCTCAACCCCGCTCGATGCCGGGATTAGAGAAATTCCAAGGGGACCGTCGACGATTATGTCTTTCAATGAGCAGCGCCCTTCGATTACGTCGAAAAGCGTCGCGGTCGGCTTGGCCCCAATCATTACGTCAAGATTCGCGAGTCCAAGGTCAGCGTCCAGTATGAGCACGCTGCGTCCCCTATTGGCGAGAGAGAGCGCGGTATTGATTACCGAGGTCGTTTTACCAACACCGCCCTTGCCGCTGGTAAAGCTCACGACACGTGTAATCGGGAGGTTTTTCTTAGTTACCTCTTTTGTTACGTTAAGTCCGCTTACTCTTTTGTCTTCTTTCATCATGCCTCTTCTTAGATTCACTCAATTGAAAATTCGACTCTATCCTTGCCCGCTAAATCAACCTTCCAGAGCAATCACTCCGAGTGATTGCACCTTAGTGTTCGGCGCGATCTCCTGATGACTTATCACCGCATAACCCGGAACAAACCGTTCGACGAAATGCGCCAGCGCTGCGCGTAGGTGCCCCGGCGCGAGCAGTACCGGTGTTTGACCCATTTCAGCGAACTTCTCCGCGGCGCGGTTCAGGCGGCTGACGAGCGTCTGCGCGATCGTCGGCTCGAGCGCAAGGAACGTGCCTTCATCTGTTTGCTGTACGGCTTCACCAAGAATTTTTTCGAGCGTCCCGTTCATGCTCGCAAGCGGCAGGATGCCCTTATGATTTACGAACTTCGTCGTGATCGAACGTGATAGCTTGCGACGCACGAATTCGGCAAGCTTCTCAGGATGCTTAACGTGCGGGGCCCAGTCTGCTAGCGTTTCTATTACGCTTCTAAAGTCGCGGATGCTAATCTGCTCGCGCAGAAGATTACAGAGGACTTGCTGAACCTGACCAAGCGTCAGGAGTCCCGGTATTAATTCTTCGACCACCTTCGGATGATCTTTGGAG
>CAYTAW010000173.1:0-810 GCA_964435675.1 uncultured Bdellovibrionales bacterium | reverse complement strand
ACGTCGGGGCTGTAGTACGTGAAGACGGTGGGGTCTTTGGAGAGCGTGTCGAGCAGATGCTGCACTTCCTGCCGGCCAATCAGCTCGTGCATATGCGTGCGCACGAGCTCCGTCAGATGCGTAGTGACCACCGTTGATAAATCAACTACGGTGTAACCTGCAAATTGCGCGCGCTCCTTATCTGCCTGTGAAATCCATAGCGCATCGAGGCCAAATGCGGGCTCTTTAGTCGGGATTCCCTGAACCGGTGTCGTAATATTACCCGGATCCATCGCCAAGAGATGCTGGTTTCGTAGCTCGCCGCTTCCAATGACTTGCCCCTTCAAGAGCAGACGGTATTCAGAACCCTTGATGCTCGGGTCGTCGGCGTGGATGACCACCTCGCGCCCGCCCACGATGCCGATGCCCGACACCTGCCCCGCGCCATGCACCTCGCCTTCGTAGGCGCGGTTGGCGGCCAGCGTGGAAAGCTCCAGGAACGGCGTGCCGGGGTCCAGCAGCAGGTCCAGCCGCTCACGCACGGTGAGCTTCTTCTGGCGGTGCAGCCGGTCGAGGTCGCGCTGCGGGCGCTCGTGGCGGACCTTGTGCGTGAGCTCGCGCAGCGCCTGCACGCGGCGCGTCATCTCGGCGTGGTTGCGGCGGTAGCTCTCCGATGCGGTGTCGACGTGGGTGTGCAGGCGGGTCATCAGCCGCCCTCCCCGGTCGCGTCGGGCGCCACGCGGGCCAGCACCGCGCCGCGCTGGAAGGTCTGCCCGGGGGCGATGCACACCTCGGCCAGCGTGCCGTCGCATGGGGCGGTGAGGGTGGTCT
>CAYTAW010000172.1:4861-7368 GCA_964435675.1 uncultured Bdellovibrionales bacterium | reverse complement strand
GAGGCCGCAGCTACGGTTCGAAGTTATTGGTGCCTGGTACGCGGCGCGCGCCGCATGCACCATCTGTATTCCCGCCGAAGAAGCGCGCCGCTATTTGCGTGAAAATGGCTTCGGTCTGAAGCGGGTAATTTGACACCGCGAGCATTACCATCTCAAAACAATACAATGTCAGCTATTTTCTAGATTTAACACAATTTAATTTTGAATAACCACTTCGCTCCTACTATACTACCGTAAAAGCGAGGAATTAGCGTGGACGTTTCACATTCTTTACCTCTCGAGGCTCACCTGGCGATAATCGCAAATCCCGAATCGCGGCCAGGTGATATGCTCAAGAGTATCGCCGCCATTGCATCGAGCAGCGAGGGCGCGCGGCATGCTAACTATATTTATGGAGCGCTGGAAAAGGCGCACGCCAGTGGCGAACGGTATAGTACTATCGAATTGCTGAAAATAATCGCGGAATCGCCTGCACGCCCCGACTTAGCCGTTCCTCTAATCTCGCAAATTGTGAGTGACAAGATGCACGACGGAGCGATCGTCTCTAATGCCGCAAAAGCGATTGAGGCGTTCGGATTTCCCGCGCACCAAGCGTCAGAGATATTTCATCGATGCGCTACATATTGGCGCACCATTCATGAAGACTATTTTGGGCAAAAGCGCCGTGATGAAGTGCTGACGTCGATTTATCGCGCGCTGCTTGCCGTGGATCCGCTGACCAGTACCGCGATGCGCTTGGACGGACAGCTTGCGCTTTCACAGCGGATCGTCGCTGGACGCGATCAGGTCGATGCGCAGCTGCTCGATAAGATATTTGGAAGAGAGCCGCGACGCGACGGAGATTAAAATAACAAAGATCAGCTCCGTTATTTGTTTCCCAGTCTGCCGATATTGCCGCCTTGCAGAAGCGTCTTTCCAGCAAACTCAGCTGCGCTCAAAATGGTAAATACGCTCTGCGTCGTAAGATCGACCGCTACCAGAGAATTATCAACCGACGATACTCCAACCAGCAGTGGATTGGTGCTCGCGGCGGGCAAATCAAAACGCCCGACCACGAACTCTTTGAGAGAGAGCGACGGAATTGCTGGTGATGCGGCCGCACTACCGTCAACGTAGAGAGTCACCGTAAGCCCATTCTCCCCCGGCGTAAGCCATCCGAGCGTCGCCCGGCTCTGCGTTGAAATTGGAGCGAAGAATGGGCGCGCGTTGACCGGAACGGGGGTACTAATAAGCGTGGCTCCAGCATTTAAATCGTACACGATTACTTCGCGGCCGCTGCCGGAGCGTACTTTAGCACTGCCGCTTCGAGAAAGAAGGATACCTAATTCATCCTTCCGATCACCATTGATATCGGCGCACAAGAATGCGGCGACGCGGTTGGCACCGACGATCTGGGCAAGCGAAACCTCAACGGGATTCGCGTTTTTTAATGTCGCATAGCGCAGCGTCTTGGTTTCTGAGTTATAGACCGCGGTCGACAAGGCCCCGCCAAATTGACATCCAACAATCGGTATCTCGCCTTTGGCGCCAAAGCGGCGCTGCGATAGGGTTCCTGAAAAATTTTGAAAGCTCCAATTCCATTCACGCTGCTGCAGCGCGGCGGAGGTCACGCCGATTCGTCCCGCTCGAGGAGCTAGGCGAATCTTGCCGGTAACAGCCACGGAGTGCGTGGATTGACCGCTGCTGTCGAGTGATATGAGCTGCGCCTGATCTGAATCGGTCGTGCTGCCAATTAGCAGCGCGAGCTGATCGCGTTTATCGCTACGTGGGGCCGGAGTCACCGACGCGATTCCTGTCGGCGCGGGTGTTAATTGAATCGGATCTACACTCTTGCCCTTAGTCTTTGCCGTCGGGGTACTCGAGGGAACACCGGTGACGCTGCGCGTTGGTGTCACGGTTGGAGTCCGGGTCGCCGCGCTCGTCGCGGTTGGCGTTGGTATTGGCGGAGTCGGCGTTGAAATCGGCGGCGGCGGCGGAAACGTGGTGAACTCAAAAATATCGACTACCGGGGGATTCGTGTAGGGCCCTTGCGCAGTGTCGGCACCAAGCTCGGTCAGAAACAATCTATTTGTCTCAGGATCAAAGGTACCGCCTCCGAAATATGCTTTCCCAAATGGTGCTGGGAATTTTCCATACTCATAGGGGAACACGTCGTACGGAGCCAGCACTCCCTGGCTAACCTTTAAAAAGTCTTCGACATCATAGAGCCAATAGTAGGTATAATTGTCGGCGGCTTTTATCGATCCGTAGCCCGGATAGCGGCTACCACGATCGTTGAAACATTGATAGCAGACTCCACTCTCATGTCCGCCCGAATATCCGATAACGAGATAGGTGCGCGAGCCCGGAATAATTACGCCGTATACGGCGCGGGACAGATAGGTCCAGAGATTGTTCTTTAATTTGGTATTGAGTAAATCAACAGGAGGAGTTGCCAGCGGGTGTTCAACGCTGTAATTGAGCAGCTCAATTGTCGATCTTTGTGTGCCTTTTTTGTTTTCCGCGAG
>CAYTAW010000172.1:0-4851 GCA_964435675.1 uncultured Bdellovibrionales bacterium | reverse complement strand
GAGAATGTCCTCCGGACTGAAGACAAACGCCGTCGGACCAATGCTCGACCGATTGAAATTAGGAATGCCGCTCGACGTTCCGGTAATATACGTTCCACCGAGAAGCCGCTGCCATACCGGAGGAATCGATGAAATCCATCCGGCCGTATGCCCCGCGCCTCCCAAATAATTAAAATATCCGGCTATCGGTGAACTAGACAATTTGGCCGCGTCGCGAAGAAAAGCCGTGGTCTGGAACACATCCCCGTTGGCATCGTCGAACTGATACGCGTTAATCATCAACTGAGAGTTAAAATTTCCCTGATATAAGCGCATGCCGCCGATACGATCGAGTCCTTGCGGATTACCGCGCGAGACGCGATTGAGTATCTGCGAAAAGGTTTGCAGAGGATTTCCCGCCATTTCGAGGTTAAGTAGCGATTTGGTGTTATTTATGCGGGGTAACGCGAATTCGGATATCGCCTGCTGCGCGGTATCTCCGATAATATAGACCGAATTATTGCGCGGATTATATTCTATCGCGCCCTGCGCATTATTCATGCTCGAAATGCCGAAGGTGTTTGCGGGAAGCCGAAATGCGCCGACATAGTGGATATCATCCAGCGTTGCGCGCGGATACTGCTGCGCATAGGCGAAAAGAGGAACTGCGAGCACCGTCAGAATTGTCGCGGCAAGTACGCGGTACAAAAAATAGGTTCTCGGTATAAAGAATTTCATCACGGTCGTTTTTCGAATCCTGTCGTTGCGCTGAAAAACCAAGGAGATAGCTAATCCTACACAGTATTGTTATCGACGTGCCGTAATTTAGACTTAATCACAGAAATTGGGCGAAAAGATAAACATTTTTAACACGATACCCAATAAAACCTCTCGTATGAGTAGAGTGATTTAAAGGCGTGTCGGGCCGATCTAACCTCTGAGCGAATTTTTCGGGAGGTGAAAATGAACTATCGACTCACCCTAACCGCGCTGACTTCCCTGCTCCTGCTTGTACCGTTCCACGCGTCTGCAAATCCCATACTTATCGTCGGTCAAGCATCACGGCCAAAAGATTTTGAAGGTGCGATCGCGGTCAAATCCTTCGTCTACTCGCAGAAAACATACTCCACTGGCAAAACGATTAAACCATTCCCCGTAAATTATCCAGGCGGGATTCGAGTATCCGTGGGAGATAGATGGCGGCGCAATCATCTATCATTTTTGAGTTGAAACTGAAGCGTATCGCCGCTTACAGCCTCTGCGCCTACTTCAACGGTACCGCATTGGAAGGCACCGAAGTATCCTCGACATAACACTCGCTGGGATCTTCCTTCGACTTCCATTCCCGACAGTGGTCACGCGGCACACCGCGCATTTCGCAGGTGTAGGGGCACGGGCGACGCGTCGTTCCACCATTTTGACTAATTCTGCGGTACTCATTTGGTCCGACTATTCCATCTTCATCTTCCACCATCACCATCTTGGGCGCGCTGGCGCCGGAGAGATCATCGGCGCATATTGGCGTGGCCAGAAAAGAGATTGCGAGTAAACACAGTAGCGCGAGAAGTAACTGTTTTTCCTTCATACGATATCCTTAGAAGCGGTATTGCTCGGATATACTAAAAAGCAACGCGCTCTTGTAAATATGATCTCAATCACCGCGCTTTCATATATGCCGTTATATACCGCTCACGAATTGAATCGATTGCGCCGCTATCCCGCCATACGAAATTCGGTGTTATATGAAGATTGCTGACGCATTTCTTTAAGCCATGACACCGTTTTCGTGAGCCCTTCCAGTGGATAGATTCTCGGTCTCCAGCCGAGTTCGCGCTCGGCCTTACGCGTATCCGAAATATATACCTTCTGATCACCGGGTCGCTGCGGCGCAAAATGGACCGCGATGGTGGTGGAAAGATACTCTTCTAAGACTGGAATTAGATCGCGAATCGCCACGCACCGTTCGGCGCCGCCGCCCGCATTGAAAACTGCACCCGATACCGTGTCGATCGAGCGCGTAACCGAATCCCATAGACTAAAGAGATCGTCAATGTAGAGCATGTCGCGCACCTGGCGGCCATCGCCATATAGTGTCAGCGGCAGTCTATCGAGCGCGGCGATGGCGAACCACGCGAGCCATCCCTGTTCCTCGCTACCGTTCTGACCCGGTCCATAAATACAGCTCTGACGAATCACCGCGGTTCTGAGCCCGAAAATGCGCGCATAATCCGTCACATACGCATCGCCGGCAGCCTTGGAAACCCCATACGGAGAAATAGGCAGTAGCGGCGCAGATTCATCGACCCCAAACGGCAATCCCCGCAGCATATAACTGCCACCTCGATCGATCTCGATGTGCCGCTCCAGATCGCCGTACACTTTATTCGTCGATGCGTAGACAAGCGCCGGGCGGCGCGGGGAATGACGCACCGCTTCGAGGATATTAAGTGTGCCAAGCGCATTTATCTCAAAGTCATTGCGCGGATCGGCGATTGACGACGGTACACCGACCTGCGCTGCTAAGTGAAAGACGACATCGACTTTATTCGTTAAGATCTCCAACAGATGCCGGTCGCGCGCCACGTCTCCGTATATCGATTGAAGGCCGGGAAACTGCGCGCGCAGCGCGGCAAGATTTACGTCCGATCCGCGCCGCGAGAAATTGTCGAAAACGATAACTTCGTCTCCGCGGGATAATAAATGACGCGCAAAATTACTGCCGATGAAGCCTGCGCCTCCGGTTATCAGATATTTCATATCGCCTCCGTACTCAAATAGTCCCTGAACAAAATCTTCAAATTATGCATAGATCCTCTCCGTTTTTGTCAGATAATAATTCAACGGTTTTTTTAGCAGCGACTTAATGATGCAAGACGCCTGAACAGCGAGCGATTCTGGTCCGAGCAGACCGTTGAGCACGAATACGCACGACGGAAATCTCGCGGCTAGCGTGTCATAGTATTCAAGCTGCGCGCCGTAAAATTCCTTCTCGCGATCAAACATGGTGACGTTTGCTACCGCGGCCCGACCGAGCTTGTTACATCGCTCCTCAAAATGAGCCTCGCGCCGTTCAAGGTACTTCTCCAGGGGAATTTTCAGGTAAAAAAGCGGCGGAATAACGATTGTTTGATCGTCGATTGCCTGCTCAATCATGCGCGCTTCGCGCTCGAGATCGCCAATCCCGAAAATTTTGTGCCGCGCATAACAGTAAGCGAGTGACGATACGATGCAGCGATCTGCCACGACCACCGCGTCGTTCAACTCGCGGAGGCGTTGCAGCCGGAGTATTTCGGCGTTGACGAACCAGCGATCGGTAACTAACGCGTCTTTGGTATTGGATGCGGCCTGCGGGAAAGCCGCGCCGTTGCGGTAAAACTCCGCGAGTTCGCCGAGCCGAGCCAGCCCCCGAGCGGCGAGATTGCCAATCAACGTGCTCTTTCCGGCATATGGCAGTCCTTCAAGCGAAAAGAAACCCTTGAGTCTGCGCCATGGCGCCTTTTTCGGATCTGACGAAAATACCTCGTTCATGCTGCACCTCCATTTGAAGTTGATATAAATTGATCTTCGCGAAAGTCGGGCACGAAGCAGAACGCCGCGTGCGTGCGATAATCATAAAAAACCGGCTTGAGCTGGTGCGTCTGATCATCGCGAATCAAAAAGAATTCATAGTAGCCCCGATCGTATATGCGGTCCCGTCCTTCGAACTCTCCCGGAATAGACTGTATCGCCTTGTAAATCGCGGCGCGAAGCTCAGTATCCTCGCTGCTGTAGCGGAACGTATCGAGCTGTGGATGACGCGCAAAGCGACAGCGTAGCGGCATACCGTTGCGGGTGGGCGGATACGGCGCATCGGTTAATTCGCCGTAGAGATGCCCGTCGCCATCGACCACGATATTGCCCAAGTACTCGACGTCGACACACTCGCTGACCGCGACAGAAAACGGTATCGACCCAGCAACACTCGAATACTGCTCAATTTCGCTGAGCAAATCGTACTTGCTGCCTACCAAAGGCTTAGGATACGCGGCGAGCGGATCACCATTTGTCGCATGGAGCATCCAGTAATACGAGTCTCCTTTCAATTCTGAGAGATATTTATCGGGGTCAGCAAGAATTTCATCGACCGGTGCGGTAATGAATGGTACGTGCGGCAGATTGAGCTCACGCACTTTCTCAAGCATTTGACTGCGCGTTCCCTGCAGCGCTTCGAAAACCACCTTGGCGAACGCATCGTCGCTTCCGGCGCAGGCAATCTTCCATCCCGATTCGCGATCTTGGCCGGACCGATACAGGCTCGCATCTCTATTTCGCTCTCGGAAATCTGCGCTCGGTAACGCGAGACCTGATAGGGTGGCTCCTCGTTCAATTTCAGCTAACACTTGTGGCATATCGCGCTCCGGCAATCATTAAAAACAACGGTAATGGGTTCGTAGTGAGAGAACTAAAAGATCAAATGGGAACGTGAGCCAAGCCGTCTCGCGTTTGTCCAGATTGGACGACACGCTCAAGCGGCAATATCAGTGCGAATGCGGTTCTCATTTTCGACAATCTTTTTGGTTCATTTTTCAACTTAACAAAATTTTTGCGTTGAGCAATAAATTTTTCTCATACGGTTCCAAACATTCTCGAGATCTGACGCTTTGTAAAAAAGAAAGTTATTTTGCTGTGGTGAGTAGATGCCCGTCAGACGCGACCGCAATGGTTCCAAAACGCTCCGAAACAAGCCTTTTCGTGAATTATTTTTACTTTTGGAAGTTACTAAAAAAACGGTAAGGAATGGCGCTTACGGCCGACTGCGCGGCAGTGGACCGCCGCTAGAATGAATGTTCACCCGCGCCGCAGAAAATCGCCCCGATCACGAAAGAATAACCG
>CAYTAW010000171.1:0-7455 GCA_964435675.1 uncultured Bdellovibrionales bacterium | reverse complement strand
ATTCACTGGTTGATAGAATAGATTCTTCGAAAATCTATCCCAAACCTCATCAGTAAGCGGTCGGCGCGAGAATTTCTTGACCGACTCGCGCATCTTATCTCTAAACTCCTGGTCCGTGAGCGGCGTTCTTGCCGATCCGATCACCACGAACTCTTCAGGCAGATATCCGTCAGCGGCAAGATTGTAGAGCGCCGGAACTAACTTGCGATGGGTAAGATCGCCCGTCGCTCCAAAAATAACCAGCGCAGTTGCCGGCGGGCGCACGTTCTTAATCTCCTTCCCTTCAAACGGAATCCCCATGAGAAACACTCCGAGACAAAAAAATGATACAACTCTAGCGGCGCTTATCAGCAAGCTAACGCAGAAACTCTAACAGTTTGAAAGAGGCCTGAAAAGCTAAAAGAGCGATTATACCGCCTATAACGCACCCTAACTCAACTGTAGGCGCTTCTTCTCTATTGAAGCCAGGAGGTCGCGGTAAGAGTCAGAAAATAGCTTCACGCCATCGTCTTGAAGCTGCTTCATCAATACCGAGAAATTCAAGCCGTAACTACCAAGCTTTTCGACCAACGCAGTGGCGTCACTGATACCGCTGTGGAGATTTGGTTCAATATTCGCCCCTTCAAGGAGCGCCTTTAACGTGGCCGGCGGCATCGTGTTTACCGTATCCCTACCCGCGAGAGCTTCGACATACATCACCGCTTTGAAAGCCGGATTCTTTGTTCCGGTACTTGCCCAAAGCGGCCGCTGAACTCGAGTTCCTTTCGCGGCAAGCGCGCTAAACCGCTGCCCTTTGAACAGCTTCTCAAACGCCGCATACGCGCACTTAGAATTGGCGATGCCGATTTTTCCCACTAGTTTATTTTTCTCGTCAGCGCTGAGAGATCCGGTGGTAACCGCTTCGTCCAATTTCTTCTCGCACAGCGCGTCAACGCGCGAGACAAAGAAACTTGCAACCGATGCCAGCTTCGAGCAGTCCTTGCCGGCAGCGACCCGCTTCTCACAGGCACGAACGTAGGCCTCCGCTACTTTCACGTAGTTTTCTTCTGAAAAGAGCAAGGTCACATTGACATTGATTCCCTCGGCGAGCGTTTCTTCAATCGAAGGCAGACATTCGGGAGTACCCGGAATCTTAATCATGATATTTGGACGCGAGAGCTTTTGGTAAATGCGCTTCGCCGCCTCCACGGTGGCCTTGCCGTCGCGAGCCAGGTATGGCGAAACCTCAATGCTCGCATGGCCGTCAGCGCCGTTAGTTGCGTCAAAAATAGGGCGCAACAAATCGGACGCGCGGCGCACATCCTCGATCATAAGCTCTTCGCAAATCCCTTCGGTATCAAGCCCCTGCTTGATCAGGGCGCGCATTTCTTGATCGTACAAACTCGAATCAGCGATAGCATTTTTGAAAATAGTCGGATTGCTTGTCAGCCCGCTGACCCCTTGCTCGATCAACGACTTCAACTCCCCGGAATTGAGCACGTCGCGCGAAAGGTTGTCGTACCAAACTGATTGACCGAGCTGATTGAGTTTCTCTAATTGGGGATTCTTAGCCATGTATTTCCTTATGCATTCGAGTAGTAGATGGGCTCCCTGAGCCTCCGTTATGCGCAAATAGCATAGCACCCGGCTAGGCCAAGCGGAAGTTCCATTTCACCGCCTATTGCGCGGCAATTTCAGCGTTGGGCGCTTGCTTCTCTTCAGCGTCACCCCCGCCCCGCTCGAACATTGTAAGCTCTTTCACTTTTTTCAGCATTGCGCGGAATAAGCGCACGATCTCGTCCGCATCTTGTGGGGCGCTCTCTGCGGGACGCAGCGCGTATGCTCTGACGAGGGCACTCAACAGCATCAAAGGAGTCGTGTTAACTGCCTCGTCAGTCAGTTCGCTGAAACCTTTCGCCTGCGATAACGTATCAGGGTCAATAAATAGCCTGGTGGCCGTATCCAATACCATGGCTTTCGCCGCCTCCTTTGTTACCAGAGTCAGCTCGAATATAATGCCAAAGCGGCCGAATCTTTTCGCTGCCGCGTCGAGCATTCCAATGAAATTCGTTGCCGCCGCGAATAAGATATCCGGATTTTTCGCGATAGCACTCTCAATCACACGCAGCATGATGTTGGTGCGCTCAACATCATCGCTCGTCATTCCGCTATGGCGTTTTCTAAACTCTGCCTCAAGCTCGTCGATGAATATTATTCCGCCTTTTGCTCCAGTCTCCTTAATCTTTGACCGTAATCCTTGAATTTTTGCGTTCAAGTAATCCGTCAGGTGCGTGGTTAGCGATTTCGTATCAACCGCCGGCTCAAGAGGCTCGAACGCTGTCGAACGGCGCCCTCCGCGCGCTGGAATTTTCGGAGTTTCACGCGCGTCTCGTTCCATTTCTTCCCTGGAAATTTGCACCAACTCGAGACCGTACTCATTAGCGATACATTCGATAAGGAACGACTTTCCGACGCCCGGAGGCCCAAACAATAATATTGCGTTCCAAATCGCGAGTTTCGGCTGCATTCCTCCGTACCGTCTCGGCTCTTGAAGAAGCAGAGAGTTCCCATCGAGCAATTCACGGACCTTTGTCACTAATTCGGGATACCCCAAATAGTCGCTTAAGGTCGGATTAAATCGGCGCGAGATTTCAGTTACCGTATGCCCCAGGAGCGTCGAGGCAGGCCCTTTGCCAAAAGACCTTGCAAGTTGCCCCTCAATCACGCGCACCTTTTCACGGCACGTCAACGTATTCTTTAGTACATGCGATAGCTCGTCGTTCATTGAGAGATATTCAAGCGCGAAAATCAGTGCCGATTGGCGAATGTGCGATGAACTCAAGGTGTTGGCACTGACCGCCACCAACTCGCGATCAATGAGCGTAGCCAGTTCTTTATGACGCTGCTTCTGCGCCAAGTGCCGAATGAACGGAAGCGCTTCCAGCTGCCCTTCGATCCCCTGATTTCGCCACTGGTTGACCATATCGAAAAACTCTCGATCTGGCGCCGCCAGTGCCCGCTGGATTAACTCACGAAATACACCTAAGTACTCGGGCATGAGGAATGCCGCTTGCGGCACATCACCGCTTGCGACTCGGTAAATCTGCACGTCGGTAAGTCGCTGCTTCGCGCTGGCAAAAAGTGCATCGTCTCGCTTTATCAATTCCGCGAGAATCGCGTCGCCGCCTGACGCGCCAAAGGGCGTGCTCAGGTCGGATCGAAGCGGGTCGAGCCAGCCGCGCAAGCGAACATCGGCCGGACGCTCCGCTGAATAAGCACGAAACGCATCGCTCAATACTTCGCGCACGCTGAGATAGTACTGCATGAGGGATGAAAGGTAGCGCGAGCTCTCGTGGTAATCGGAGGGCCGCGTGAACTCGATTTCAGCGGTCGAAAGTACTAGGCGCTGACGCGCTCCCTCACCGTCCGTCTTCATTGTCAAAAGCGGAATCGTGGTGCGAGGGCGATCCGATAAATCTTCGATTACATCCCGAATAGCCGAGATGACCGCTTTCGAAACTGTATATAAGGTTTCCAACACCTGTGGCTTGAGTTGAATGTTAAATTCGAGCGAATTGAGCAGTCCCGCCTCATCCTTGGTTAAATCGATATCGGTCGCCCTCTCAACGGCAGCTCGAATCCCGTCCTTGACTCTGCCGATTTTAACCTGCAGGTTTTCAAGCTCTGTATCGGTCGCTCCCCCTGAATCGCTCTCGGCGTTGCGCCGCGACGCTTGAGAAATCTTCGATTTAAGTTCAATCTCTTGCTCGCGCAACTGGTCGAGTTTTTTCAAAGGCTCGGCGAGCTCCTGTTTAAGCGTCGGAGAAAGCGGAATATACCCTTCGGCAGTTGGAAATTTTCCCTGCATAGCTCGCGGACCAAGCAGACGATTAAGAATAGCAAGAGCATCTTGCTGCTGTTCGTCGGCGCCGTTCCGGAAATTTTGCTCAATCACCCGCGCAAAAAGGTCCTGCTCCCTTTGAAGGCCGCCTCTATTTCGTGTCGCCGAGAGATACCCATCATAAAAAAGACGGAATTCTCGCACGGCGTCTTTTAGCTGCAGGGTTACCTTAGGCGTTCTTCCGCAGTCAGCCGAGGCGATTCCTTGATATCCTTTGAGGCAATTATCCAGTGCTTCTATTAACGATACGGATTTATCAAGTCTCTCGATAACCGAATCCGTACTCGGTACGAGCTCTTGCGCGATGTCCCGCGCAGATTCGCGCGCTATGTGAGTCAACATTTTGGCCGCACTAACCAGCTGAACTTTCGCTTTGGTAAACCCGGTTTCCACCGGTTTCGGCAGAGACTCCTTCGCAAGGTCGACCGAGCTATCGATCCCCAACACGGGCTGGAATGAAGCGCCTGCTCCCATGCCGTTCGATTCACCACCCGCAGCACTTAACTCACCCACCATACAGCCCCCCTAGTTTAGGAAGTCAGGCTAGCAAAAGTTATTTAGCTACCAAAACGAATTCTCGGCTAGCTCATTTTCTAACGGGGTTCGAAAGTGCACGAACACTCACCACGCTTAATACACGGATTGGTTTGCGAAGAACGCGCGAAGGACTCGTTGGCAATCTGCCATTCAGCCTAACGCTATGTAATCTCCGTTTAAGGTAATTGAAGGGTTATTCAGGTGTATCGATGCGCAACTTAGTATAAAAATCATTTCGCAACTCGGCTCGCAATGACTCAACCCGGACTCCAGAGAGTACTTCACCCGCAAACGCTTCGGTCAATAGCGCAGCTGCCGCTTCTCGCGATATCCCGCGAGCGCGAAGATAAAATAGCGCATCCCGATCAAGTTCGCCGACGGTAGCCCCATGCGTACACTTGACATCGTCTGCCCAGATCTTGAGCTGCGGCTTCGAATCGATCGACGCTTCCTTAGAAAGAAGCAGCGCTTGATTCGATTGAAAAGCGTTGGTTTTTTGCGCGCCCTTTTCAACGATAATCGTTCCCTGAAATACGCCGCGTGCTTTGTCGTTATAGATACCCTTAAATAACTCACTGCTTTCACAGTGCGGCTCGGCGTGGCGTATAACGGTCGAGTTGTCGACATGCTGCGTACCTGAAATAACGGATAATCCGTTAATCGTCGAATGCGAATTGCTGCCAATTAAGTTATAATTTACTTCATTCCGAACAAGTTTCCCGAACAATGGAAACAAATGTGTGCGCATGCGCGCGTCGCGCTCGATCTCCGCTTGTAATGAGTGATAGTGAATTACCTCATCACCGCTCTTGGTCGTCGCGTAATAATCGCAATCAGCATTCGCGCCAATCTTGAATTCCGTAACGGCACATACAAAACGATCTTTATAGCCGAGCGAAATAAACCGCTCGACGATCGTCGCCGCAGCATTCGGCTCGATTACGACTATCAGCCGAGGAGCGTGCACAGTTGGAGAATCCGATGCCGTCGAAATATGCACCACTTCTATCGGCTGTTTCGATTCCCCGCTAACCACCACTGCAGCCCCGCCGCTCATCAGCGCATAGTTCAGTGAATTCATCGGTCGCTGATGAAGCGACTTGGTCGAGTTGAATGCTGCAGCAATGCGCGTATCAGTATCTTTTCCGTGTAAAATGTCGGCCAGCGGTGTGATAGCAACATGATTGGCGGTTATTCGTGAAAGCGTCTGATGGAATACTCCGTTAACAAGCACGACACGCAGCGCAGCGTCCCCCGCAACCTGCGCCAACTCAGATTCAGGAATCGCCGGCGCGCCTTCGGGGAGGCGATATTCTCTCTCACCAAGCTCGCGAAAGTCAGAATAACGCCACTCTTCGTCGCGAGGAGTCGGCACACCTGAATTCAAAAAAGTCGCCAACGCACTTTTACGATCACTGTGCAGCTTCCCGCCAAACGCACCGTTCATGCACCTTTCGAGCACTTGGAAATTATTTTCAGCCCACGCCTGAAGACTCATCGCATCCGCTCCTTCTCTTTATGCCTGCGCTGAATCTTTCAGCCAGCCGTATCCCTGCTTCTCGAGTTCGAGAGCCAGCGATTTATCGCCGCTGCGCACGATCTTCCCGTCAATTAATACGTGAACAAAGTCAGGAACGATGTAGTCTAACAAACGCTGATAGTGGGTGATAACGAGCACCGCGTTGTCCTTAGAGCGCAGCTTATTTACACCCTGAGAAACTATTTGCAGAGCATCAATATCGAGGCCAGAGTCAGTTTCGTCGAGAATCGCCAGCTTCGGCTCGAGCAGCGCCATCTGCAAAATTTCATTTCGCTTCTTTTCACCCCCCGAGAAGCCCTCGTTCACAGCGCGTTTGAGTAGTTCGGGATCAAGTTCGAGCAGCTTGGCCTTCTCCTTCATCAAATCGGCAAACTCGCGCACGCTGATTGCCGACTGGCCTCGGTGTTCGCGATGCGAATTAAGCGCCGTGCGCATGAAGTAGCTCGACAACACTCCGGGCAGTTCGACTGGGTATTGGAAGGCCAAAAATAGACCTTCGCGCGCACGAATTTCCGGATCGAGCTCAAGCAAATCCTTGCCGCAAAACTCTACGGTACCACCCGAAACTTCATACCCATCCCGTCCCGCGAGCACGTTCGCAAGGGTACTCTTGCCTGAACCATTCACTCCCATAATTGCATGCACTTCTCCGGGCCTAATTTCGAGATTTATTCCCTTGAGGATTTCTTTGCCTTCGATTCCCGCACGCAGATTTTCTATTTTTAACATAGCAACACTCCCAAAAATTTTTGATATTAACCGACGCTTCCCTCGAGGCTAATCTCCAGAAGCCTACGCGCCTCGACCGCAAATTCCATTGGCAGTTCAGCGAGCACTTCTTTGCAAAAGCCATGAACGATCATAGATACGGCATCCTCGGTCGATATTCCCCGCTGATTGCAATAAAATATCTGATCTTCACCAATCTTCGAGGTAGTCGCTTCATGCTCGACTTGCGCTGTCGGATTCTTGACCTCGATATAGGGGAATGTATGCGCACCGCATTCCTGCCCCATCAACATCGAATCGCATTGAGAAAAATTTCGCGCGTTATCCGCCGACTTCATTATCTTCACCAGGCCGCGATACGAATTCTGTCCCTGCCCCGCAGAGATTCCCTTTGAAACAATTGTGCTGCGGGTATTCTTACCGATGTGAATCATTTTCGTGCCGGTATCGGCTTGTTGGCGATTGTTGGTAATCGCAACCGAATAAAATTCGCCGACCGAATCATCACCCTTCAAAATACAGCTCGGATACTTCCAGGTAATCGCCGAACCGGTTTCCACCTGCGTCCATGAAATCTTCGACTTTTTTCCGGCGCATAAGCCGCGCTTGGTGACAAAGTTATATATACCGCCTTTTCCCTCTTTGTCTCCCGGGTACCAGTTCTGAATCGTCGAATACTTGATCTGAGCGTTCTCATGCGCAACCAGCTCGACCACCGCGGCGTGAAGCTGATTTTCATCGCGCATAGGCGCCGTGCAGCCTTCCATAT
>CAYTAW010000170.1:6548-7481 GCA_964435675.1 uncultured Bdellovibrionales bacterium | reverse complement strand
CCGTAATTGCCTTACGTTCGGCGCCGCGCATAAACATATCGATACCGAACCCGGCCATCGCCATGCAAACAAATAGAATCGCCAGGATTCCCAGCACCCCTTTCTGATATTTTCGCATTACCCGCAACATATGCTAATTCTCCTGACCTATCGTTCTTCAAGAACCGTATCGAGCCGCGCGCTCCCAACCGCATCGGCGGCGCACTCCCAGGGCACATCTTTTTTTAAGCCGGCAAGCAATCTTTGACAATCATCGACTTGGGATTTGGGCGTAATCACGGCAATTAACTGGGCGGCGGTATCGATCGTGCGCACCGTGCCAAGCCCTTCGTACGATTCGATTATCGCCTGAAAGAGCACAATCTGAGAGCTTGGCAACGTCAGGTAAAAAACCGACGTGTCCGTATCCAATGAAATCGCCCGGGGAAGCGCCGTCATAAAATTCCCACGTTGAGAAACAACACCTATCGAAACGTCGCCATTGCCGTATCCGGCGCCGCTATTTTCGCTTCGCTGATTCGGCGCGAATAATCTCATTGACCTTTTTAGGATTAGCGGTGCCGCCGGTCAGCTTCATCACCTGACCGACGAAGAACCCATGCAGGCGGTCGTTCCCCCCGAGGTACTCGGCAAGCTGCGACGCTTGCTCGTCAAACACTTGGTTGACGACCTTTATGATCGCCGAGTCATCAGTGATCTGCTTCAAGCCGCGCTCTTCCACGATCTCACCCGGTGGCCTGCTGCTCTTGAACATCTCTTCAAAAACCGATTTCGCCATTTTTCCGCTGATGGTGTCGGACTCGATGAGCTTCAAAAGATCGCCAAGATTTTTGGCCGAAACCGGAGAATTCTCGATAGAGATGCCCTCTTTATTGAGTAATCCGAAAAGCTCCGACGTCACCCAGTTGCAGGCGAGCGCGGTGGATGCGCGAC
>CAYTAW010000170.1:0-6538 GCA_964435675.1 uncultured Bdellovibrionales bacterium | reverse complement strand
CAGCTGCCGCACTGCTTCGTGCTCTTGATTCAGGATCTCGAGCACTTCATCGAAATAGCGCACATGCGAATGTTCCGAGGTGAGGACCCCAGCATCGTACGGCGTCAGCCCAAAATCATTAACGAGGCGATTTAAATGCTCTTCCGGAAGCATCGGCATCTTCGAGCGAATCTCCTGAATCCAACTCTCTTCGACCAACACAGGAGGAAGATCGGGGTCGGGGAAATAACGATAGTCTGCGGACTCTTCCTTAGAGCGCATCGAGCGCGTGGTTCCGGTGGCACTGTCGAAGAGCAGTGTTTCCTGCTTGATGGTATTGCCGCCCCGAAGAACCGCCATCTGACGAGCGATTTCATACTCAAGCGCGCGCTCGACGAATTTAAACGAATTGATATTTTTGATTTCGGTTCGCGTTCCGTACTTGAGTTGCCCGACGGGGCGCAGCGAAATATTTGCATCGCAGCGCAGACTGCCCTCTTCCATATTTCCATCACTGATGCCGAGATATCGCACCATCTGACGGAGCGTTTTCAAATATGCCGAAGCCTCAGCCGGGGAACGTAAATCAGGTTCGGAGACCACCTCAAGCAGCGGAACCCCGGCACGATTTAAATCCACCAGCGAAGCGGCCGTGCGAGAATCGTGAATATTCTTACCGGCGTCTTCTTCCATGTGAATGCGAGTGATGCCGATTGTGCGCGTGCTCTCGGCCATATGCACTTTCACCGAACCACGTTCGCATATCGGCTCGTCATACTGGGATATCTGATACCCTTTCGGCAAATCGGGATAGAAATAGTGCTTCCGCGCAAAACGGCTCAGGCGGCGAATTTCACAATTCATCGCCAAACCGAGCATCACCGCCGACTCAACGACTTTCTTGTTCAGCACCGGAAGACATCCCGGAAATCCCATCGTCACCGGATCGACGTACTCGTTCGGATCGCCGCCGAATGCGGCCGATGAAAGAGCAAAAATCTTCGATGCCGTGGAAAGCTGAACGTGAACTTCGAGCCCGATGACTACTTCAAATTCCATCGCTCTTATTTGCCCTCCAGTGCCGGACTCTTGACGTGCCAATCGGTCGCGGTCTCATACGCTGATGCAACGCGCAAAATCGTTTCCTCATCCCAGACCTTGCCGATAAGCTGCAGGCCTATTGGCATGCCGTTCCCATCGAATCCACACGGAAGCACCATCCCAGGAAGGCCGGCGAGATTAACTGGAATCGTAAAAATATCGTTGAGGTACATCGAGAGCGGATCCGTCGTCTTCTCGGCTATCTTGAAAGCCGTAGTGGGCGCGGCAGGAGAGACGATACAGTCGACATCCTCGAACGCCTTGGTAAAATCATGGGCGATCAAGGAACGCACGCGCTGCGCCTTGACGTAAAAGGCGTCGTAATAACCGGTCGAAAGCACATAGGTTCCGACCATGATGCGCCGCTTGACCTCGGCACCAAACCCGTCACCCCGAGACTTACAATACAAGTCGTACAGATTCTTTGCATCCTTGGAGCGATATCCGTAACGGATCCCGTCGAAGCGCGCCAAATTCGACGATGCTTCAGCGGGCGCAAGAATGTAATACACCGCGAGCGCCGCGTCAGTGTGCGGAAGCGAAATTTCTTTAATCTCGGCGCCCTGCGAGCGGAGCGTGTCGATCGCCTTTTGTACCGCCGCCGATACTTCGCCATTCATGCCCGGAACGAAATACTCTTTCGGCACGCCGATTTTGAGGCCGGCAATTTTCTGTCCGAGAGAATTCGAAAATTTTGGCACGGGTCTATCTGCCGAGGTGGAATCGTGCGGATCGTGACCGCAAAGAACCTCAGTCATCAGCGCCGTGTCTTTAACGGAGCGGGCGAACGATCCAACCTGATCGAGCGAGGACGCAAAGGCGACCACGCCGTAGCGGCTCACTCGCCCGTATGTCGGCTTGAGTCCTACCACACTGCAATACGACGCGGGCTGACGAATTGAACCACCAGTGTCGGTGCCAAGCGCTACCGGCGCCATTCGCGCGGCAACGGCTGCAGCCGATCCGCCGCTCGATCCGCCGGGCACGTGCCCCGCCTTCCAAGGATTTTCTACGGGACCGAAAAATGAGTTTTCATTTGAAGACCCCATCGCAAACTCATCGAGATTCGTCTTTCCGAAGATAATCGCGCCCGCGTCTTTGAGGCGGCGCACGACGGTCGCATCGTACGGCGATACGAAATCCTTGAGAATTTTACTTGCGCAGGTGGTCTTTGTACCCTTCGTAAGAATGATATCTTTGACGGCAACCGGAACTCCAAGCAGCGGCTTGGAGACGCCACGAGCAATTTCGGCGTCAGCCTCTTTCGCCTGCGCGAGCACGTCCTCACGCGATAGCTCGATAAAGGCATTGATGCGCTTATGCTTCTCGCTGTGATCGAGAAACGCAGTGCAAACTTCGACAGACGAGGCTTTTTTGTCTTTGATCAGTTGCGCGAGCTCGTGCGCCTGCTTGGTTACGACATTATCCATAGCGCGGCCGGCCTATCCTTCCTGCTCTATGATGATTGGAACGCGAATGAAACGACCCGATTTATCGGGAGCGTTCAGCAACGCGTCCTCGACTTTCATCGAAGGCTGCGCCTCGTCGTTGCGGAATACGTTTTGTGAGCCGTGCACATGAGCCATAGGCTGCACACCTTCGACATTGATCTTATCAAGCTGTTTAACGTAGCTCAGAATCGAACCGATTTTCTCCCCGGCTGCCGCCAGTTCGGTCGGATCGATCTGTAGGCGCGCGAGATGCGCTAATTTTTTTACGTCTTCTTCGTTCATCGAGACCTGATACTTTACGGACAACTGCCCCTCGAGGTCGTAAGCCTACCGCATCATCAAAAATCTGTCCCTAGGGCTTCAAACGAGCCGATAGAACACCGGCTCTTTCCCCGAAAATAGTACCTAGCTTCTTGGTATACTTGCGATTTTCGTGATGTTGATAGCGCGACCTGTTTGGCACTGTCGTACAGCCTATTCAACCCTTGCGTTTATACAGTCGTAGACGTAAAAAATAAAGACTTTCCGAACTTTTAGACGAACCGGATCATCCAATTATCGGCTTAGGAAGGCTCAGATACCTCCCTAGGTTAGGTTTTTAAAACAGTGGTTTGCGAATTATGCCAACTAAATACGATTACGACCTGCTGGTAATCGGTTGCGGGCCGGCTGGGCAGCGCGCCGCGGTTCAGGCCGCCAAGATCCGAAAGAAGGTTGCGATAATCGATCGACTCGATCAACTAGGTGGCGTTTGCGTTAACACCGGCACGATTCCAAGCAAGTCTTTCAAAGAGGCGGTACTCTTCCTTTCCGGTTTTCGCCAACGCAGCATTTACGGCGCCGGCTACCGGGTGAAAAATGAAATTGAGATGGACGATCTCACATTCCGCTGCAATCGCATGATGCAGCTCGAAGCGGAAGTAATTAAGAATCAACTCTCTCGAAATCACGTTGAAGTGCTCCACGGTCACGCGCGCTTCAAAGATGCAAATACGGTGATGATTGAATCTCACGCCGACACGAAGATCAAAACTGCCGAAAAGATTTTGATCGCCGTCGGCGCGCGCCCATTTCGTCCCGATAATATCCAGTTCAACGGCACCTCGATTTTCGACAGCGACGATATCCTGAGCATGAAACAGCTACCACGAAACATGACTGTGGTCGGCGGCGGTGTCATCGGCGCGGAATACGGTTCTATGTTCGCCGCTCTCGGCGTGCACGTCACGATTATCGACGCGCGCCGCCGCTTGCTCGGCTTCGTCGACGAAGAGATTATCGAATGTCTTCAGTATCAGCTACGCAGCATGGGCGTAACGCTCAGATTTGGCGAAGAGGTGAAGAGTTGTCGCACCCGCGAAGACGGGCAGGTAGTGACAGAACTCAAGAGCGGGAAAGTGATCGTCTCTGATAGCACTCTATTTTCGGCTGGACGGCGCAGCGCGACCGACGATCTCGGTCTCGAGTCGGTGGGGATCTCGGTCGGAGAGCGCGGTAAAATTTCAGTCGACGAGAATTTCTTAACCTCCGTTCCCAACATTTATGCCGCAGGTGACGTCATCGGATTTCCTGCGCTTGCCTCCACCTCGGGAGCGCAGGGGCGTTTCGCATCCTGCAAAGCGTTCGGCATCGAAGATGATCGCATGGAAGTTCCGCTCCCGTATGGAATCTATTCAATTCCAGAAATTTCCTATATTGGGGCGACGGAAGAAGAATTAACGAGCAAAGAAATACCATACGAGACCGGTACGGCGCGTTTCCGCGAAATTGCGCGCGGCCATATCGTCGGCGATGACAATGGCATGCTCAAAGTACTCTTTCACCGCGAAACACAGCAAGTCTTGGGAGTACACATCATTGGCGAGTCAGCGACTGAGCTCGTGCATGTTGGCCAAGCGGCGATGGCGCTCAACGGCGGCCTGCGGTATCTGCGCGACGCCGTCTATAATTACCCAACACTAGCGGAAGCATACAAGGTCGCGGCGCTCGACGGATACAATAAACTCCGCGCCTAAAATCGAGACTCTCCTCACCATAAGATAATACGGCGGATTTTACACGGTGCGACGAAACACTTCCGCACCATTTAGCAACTGAATTTATCACTGAATTGCGAGCTGATTCCCGACCTTCAAAACGCCCAGTTTTGTTTGAAGCCGAGTGCGGCCGATACTAAACTCAGCGGTGATTTTTACTGTCCGATCAACTGATGCGTATTCCACAAATTTTAATCGTCGACGACGACTCCGTGATGCTCGCTATCCTTGCGCGCGCTAGTACATCTGCTCAAAACGGCGCGCGCGTATGCACCGCGCCCTCCGCGGAGCGAGCAGTGGCGCTCGCCCGCGCCACGCAGTTCGATGCCGCAGTGATAGATCTCTCGCTCGACAGTGCTCTCGGTGTTGAAAGCGGCTTTTCCCTGATTCGAGCGCTATTGGAGATCGATCGCTGCTGCCGCATTATCGTACTCACCGGACACGCGCCAGCGCTCGTTGGGCCTCGGGCGCTCGCGCTTGGAGCGGCTCACTTCGTACCTAAACCGGCCGACAGCACGCACCTCAATACGCTCATTCGCGACAGCATCTTCCAGTCCGAACTGCGCCGCGCAGACAGCGTACCGCAGCGGCATGATCAAGCCATAATTGAAAACACCTTTGTGGGCACAAGCGCCGCCGCACGCCGCCTGCGCGAGGAGATTTCATTTGCCGCCGCAGCGGATCAGTCCGTTTTCTTGCGCGGCGAGACAGGTACTGGAAAAGGACTTTGCGCCGAGCTAATTCATCAGCTCAGCGCCCGCCGCAGCGAACGTTTTATCCGCTTCCAGCCGCGCGGCGGCTCCGCCGATTTAGTGAACAGCGAACTTTTTGGCCATACGCGCGGCGCGTTCACCGGTGCCGCAAGCCCGAGGCGGGGATTACTTGAAGAGACAGGCAACGGCACTTTCTTTCTCGATGAGATAGATCAACTTCCGCTAGAAACGCAGGTCAGCATGCTGGGCGTTCTACATGAGAGATCTTTTCGCGCGCTCGGCTCGAACTGTGAGATCCGCGCCGCGTTCCGACTCATAAGCGCCTCGAACTCGCCAATCGAAGAGCTGGTACGTCAGGGAACTTTCCGCCGCGATCTCTATTACCGGGTCGCTCGTTATCAAATTTCGATTCCGCCACTGCGCGAGCGCCGGGAAGATATTGAAGCCATCGCCATGCACACGGTAAGGCAATTTACCGTGCGCGAAAAAGCGGCCCTGCACACCATCGACGGATCGGCCCTCGCGAGCCTTGCCGCGCACGACTGGCCAGGAAACGCGCGCGAACTCGAGTCAGCAATTGAGACCGCGGCGTGGCGCGCGCATCTGCGCGGCTCGATGCGGCTAGAAGAGCGTGATTTCGAGCGCAGCGTGATTCAGGACCCTCAGCATTGCCGAACATTTCATGCTCGCGTGCGTCAATTCGAGCAGGAACTAGTGCGCGCGGCGTTAAGAAATCAAAACGGGAGCTATTCAGCCGCGGCGCGTTCGCTTGGAATTGATCGCGGCACGGCAAAACGCATCGTCGAACGTGGAGACTAAACTACTCCATTCGAACGCATATCGAGCGCATCGGCCGGATAGCGGCAAGCTGCCAAATCCGCCAGATAAGATCTTCATCGAGCACCGTGCCTTTGCCGAGAATAAGACGACCATCAAACGATAGGAGCGGGCGAGAAATCTGCATCCCCGGCTGCAACTTCGAAAGCGGCGTCGGCTGCTCGAAACGAGAATGGGACTCCTGCTTCAAGCTCTCTTCAACTTCACGTAGTTCGGGATTTCGACGGATAGCGCTCGCTTTGAGAAAATTAGCGCCCGCTCCTTCAAGCGACTCGGAGAGCATCTTTAAAATTAATCCGAGAATGACCGGATGAATATCGGGCACCTCAGCGGATGAAAAACGGCGCAACAGGTGATTGATTGCGCGTGGGCTCCAATGACCATTCTGCCAACACGCTCGATTGACCATATCGGTCGTGGC
>CAYTAW010000169.1:3172-7488 GCA_964435675.1 uncultured Bdellovibrionales bacterium | reverse complement strand
TCAGCGCTCAAACAAAAATTCAAAACGAACGCGAAAACTAAAACATAGATCTTCATAACCCTCTCGTTGATTCCTTCCTTATCAATTCGTTGCACTGAACCTTTCTAGTGTACCCCGAGATGGTGGAATTGCCCATTACTATAAGAACGAATATTCGTGTAAAGTCGCCGCTGAGATGTACAGTAAGCCCCTTATAAAGTACCTCCCCCTCCTGGTCTTCCTCGCCGGTATTTTTTATTTTCGTGAGTCATCGGCAAAGCTGTATTGGTTTGCGGATGAGCTTGAATTAATCAAGGAGGTGTTCGAGCGGGGATTCTGGAATAGCGCGGTTTACCCGTTTGCAGAGGGAGTCGTTCCATTTTTCAGGGTAATTTGGAGTTCTTGGGCGCTGTTAAATCGCGGCGAGTACCTGCCGATGGTAATTGCGCTCTGGGTAATACATGCGCTCAACATTTTTTTGTTTACCGCTATCCTCGAGCGCGCTCGGTTCTCTGTTTTTGCCTCGCTTATTGCGACGCTCACCGCCGCTGTGGCGTGGAGCAATGTCGATCTGCTTACCATTTCATATCACTTCAATAGCGGTTTATCGTGCGCGCTATATCTCGGCATGTTCTTACTGCTATTGACCGCGCGTTCCCGAGGCCGCACATCGCTCGCGATGGTCGCAGTATATGGCTTTCTTTCATTCGCGGCCGCGCTTACCTTCCAACGCGCCTTTGCGTTTGGAGTGAGTCTCCTAGCGCTGATCTATCTTGGAACCCTCAATCGCAAGCGGATGTTGTCTGCGTTGACGGCAGCGCCTTTAGCCTTAGAAGTTTCCCTCTCGATCTATTGTGGCTCTGGCATTGGAAATCGGGCGAGTCTTTGGCAGCTCGAGAATATATATCAGGCTATGCGGTTCGCCTTTTACTTTTATTCTGCAAACCCGCTTTTTCACTTGCTCCGTCTGCCCGGGTGGCTCACTACCAGTGATTGGAGCATCATCGCGTTCTTCGCGCTCAAGGTGGCGCTGGTGGCTACCGTGCTCGTCAGTCAGCGAAAAAAAGGGGACGAAAAAACTCTCGTATTGATTACGCTCTGCTTTTTTGACATCGCGCACGCCGCGCTCGTCGGGGTGGGTCGATTTTCTGAGCCGCTTAATTCTTCGCGTGCGTATCGCTATCAATTTGCAACGCTCATTGCGTTCACGCCCTTTCTCGGCATTGCGTTTGATACCGCGCTAGAGAAAATGAAACTATCCACGAAAGGAGCCGTGCTCCTCGCGGTGCCGGTTACGCTCGCATTGTTTGTTTGGATAAGTTTGCCGTGGCGAGTGAACATGCGTGCTCATGCATTTTGGCAAGGTAAACAATCACGCCGTATTCTCGATGCTCAGCCGGGAACCGCGCTCACCGATCGCGACGCTACATGGAATGGCGTTCCGCCTACTATGAACCTCGAGCAGGCGCGGTGGACGATATCCAAATTGAAGAGGGAGGGGGGCTCGACGGATAATGTACGCCACCAAGGCAATTCAGTCCCTGGTTAAAAGGCCACTTAATTCGCGCGAACTCATTCCTTCGTGATTCCCATCGGCAAACTCGCGAATTGCCTCTTGAACCGGGGGAGCAAGCCGCACGATTTCATCATGCTCGAGCGTTTCCGCGAAAGCGCGCAGCGTACTGGAAAAATCGACCGGGGCGTTAGTCTCACTACGTAGGAAATCAGCAACTCGCACTAATCCCCACTGATCGATTCGTTCCAGCGTCTTTGGCAAACCACGTTCAGACATCCTTACCTCTCGTTAATCCCTAATGGGTTTCGCCCATCATATCGTGAACTAAAACCTTAACCAAACGGCATCACTAGAAAAGGCGGTGAAGCAGGCTTTTGAGCGCCGAATTTTTGAGGTATATCTGGGGGATATGAGAAGGCGTGAAGAGATGAATTTTTGGGAACGAATCTACCTTATTGAGGTTATTAAGGGAGTTTGTTTCACCTTTGGAAAATTGATTAGAAACTTCACCTTGCATGTTGCGCACACGATCGGTCTTCTCAAGAGCACTCCGGCTGCGGCGACGATTCAATATCCGAACGAACGCCGGCCATATCCCGAACGCTACCGTGGGCGACACCGGCTCACCCTTTATCCTAACGGGGACGTCAAATGCACCTCCTGCTTTCTTTGCGCAACGGCTTGTCCCGCCCGCTGCATTTATATCGAGGCAGCCGAGCTTCCGGATCCTGAAGTAGAAAAATTTCCAGCGCGCTACGAAATCGACACACTCCTCTGCATTTATTGCGGCTACTGCGTCGAAGCGTGTCCCGTTGACGCCATCCGCATGGATACCGGAATTCATCCCGAAGTATATCCTCCCGATCCGCGGCTCTTTATCGAAGATAAGGAAACGCTGATGAAGCGCTCGCTTGAGCTCGAGTCGCTCGGCGCCGAGAAGATTTACGAGCGGCACATGAAAAAGATGCAGGAGATCGAAAAGCATCCGAGCAAAGTGTAACGCGCTGCTCTCGATTCTTCCCTTCGCGGAGTCTAATTAATGGGTTGGAATGACACACTTCAACGCAGTTTCGTGCGAGCGCTGATCTCAGCAACCACGCTCGTTGCGCTCGAGCTGCCGGTAATGGCTGCGCCCGAAATCGAACAAACACCTCAAAACGCTCTCCTGGCCAAACTCGCGTCGCCGAAGGACGAGAACCCCTCGGGCACGGTGATCAACAATGGAAACGCCATGGATTTTCAGGGACTTCTTCCACCGGAGCTTGTCCCTTCGGTGCAGTCGGGCGCATTTACGTTATTTGCCTTTCGTTCGTTGCGCACCGCGGGTCCGTACTTGGATGAGGCGTGGAAGAGTGCAAGCGCTGAGCACGCTGATAACCAAGAGCCGATTGAGCATTTTGTGGAGAGCGGTTTTCCGCGATCGTTCGTTTATTCCTCATTGGCGCTGCAGGCTGAGGACTCAACTACCACCACGACCGCGCGCGGTCAGCAGCTTCTTTGGAATGCGCAGTCACATTCGGCGCCCTTTGCGTCGTACGGCGCCGAATTTACGCTCAGCGAATTGGGGAGTGAGCAGGGGATATCGCTGCGCGGCGAAGCGCTGCGCGTTGCGCCAAAGCGATTTCGCGCCGACGATCGAACCGGCCAATTATTCCGCGAGCGCTTTCGAGTGCTCGGTCCAGATTCTGTGAAGGGGCTCGCTTGGCTCACGTTCCGCTTTTTTGACGCGCAAGACGATGTCGTTTGGATCTATTCTCCCGCAATCAAGAAAACGAGACAGGTAACGAATACGAATCGCAGCGATAGCTTTATCGGTTCAGCATTTTCACTTGAGGAGGTCTTTGGATTTTCGGGCAAGGTGCAATCGCTTGAGCCGGTAACGCTCAGTGAAACGCAGGTGCTAGCGCCGTTTTTCAGCCTTGATGCGCTGCCGCTGCGCAGCGACGAGCCCGGCTGTTTTGTCGCCGCCCTCGAACGCAAGGAGCGTCCGGTAACGACGGCACTTGCCGCACCGGCTGATGCGCGCGGCGATCATACCGGCGTGATTCTTCGCGATATGAGTTTCGTTCCCCGCAAAACGCTGCGCGTCGAAGCGCTACAGCGCGACCCCTACTCGAATTATGGGCGGCAGGTGTTGTATCTTGACGCTGAATTGTTCCTGCCGTTCTACAAATTCGTCTACGATCGCTCCGGCAATTTGATGAAAATCGCGGTCACTTCGCAGGCGCTGCTCGTGGCGCCGCCAGGTCAGCAGCGCGCCTGGCTGCCGATGACGACGGTGGTGCGAGATAATTCGCTCAAGTCTTTTGCCGCGCTGAGCTACGATCGTATACGCTTTTGTCAGCAGAGTGATTCGACCATAGCCATTGGAAATTTCGAACCTAAGGGATTGCTCGTGCCAACCGATGCCGCTAAGCCGGAGGCTGTCGCAACTCCCTCCGCCGTCAAGCAAGACTTTCAGGTGACGCTGCGCGCGCCTCAGCCAAAAAATTAATGTAGGTTTGCGGGTTAGCGGCGAACGCAGCCCAGTCCCCCCGGAAGCCGCATATCCTGGCAACCATGCTTACGCTCTTCGCGTGAACATTTTTGCTCGCTTGGCGAGAAGCCGGACGGACAATGTTCAGGCGCCGGGCGAGGAGGAGGGGGTGAGTAGCTTGGCGGTCTGCTGTTGTATCGATCCCGTTCGTCTTCGAGACGTTGACGCTCATCCTCGAGCCGTTCACGTTCTCGTTCTAACCGTTCGCGCTCACGGCGATCTTGGTAGCTCGTTCCGTAGCCGCCGCCGTACGGATAAGAATTTCCATACCCGTACCCCGGATTG
>CAYTAW010000169.1:0-3162 GCA_964435675.1 uncultured Bdellovibrionales bacterium | reverse complement strand
TAGTAGGGATCGTTGAGTTCGGCGCAGCCGCAGCTCAATAGTGTTAATGCGAGCGCAGCGGAGAGTTTTGTAACGGAAGTCAGCTTCATCGAAAGTTCCTCACAAAGATTAAAAATCGCGAGTGCCTACTAATTACCTTAGAATTTTTTGTAGCTCAACAAATAAAGGTCAACTGTCATTTTATGCGCTTGAGATGGGTCGGCTTATCGGAGTTTTTTTTCTTTTTCGATTTTTTCTCTTCGACGGGTGGCATCTCGATTTCAACCGGCATCTTGTCGATCTGCTCAAGCACTTCCGGTGGTGCGCTTTCCGGCCAGACGATATTGCTTCCTTTGTACGAAGTCGCGCCCCAGACGGAATCATAGGGAAAGACGCAGGCGTGACGCGTGGTCCCGAAAAGAAGTTGCGCGCTGATGACGCCGTTCTTTATCTCGGTAGTGCCTTGAAAAAGTCTGCTAAGCTTAAAAGTAATTGAGGGCGATCCCTTGAGGTGTTCGGGGACAATGACCTGCTCCGCGCGGGTGTCGACATGGATCAGCATCCAATCGTCTTCAAAGAGACGTTCGAGCGTCGATTTTTTCTGCTTATTAACTTCGGCAATATCTCGTGCCATGCCCGTTTGCCGCTCTCAATTAAGGTACGTTAAACTCAGCGAATACGAAGCGCGGCGCGCATTTCTATCGCTTCTTTCAGGATACGAAAGTCTCTTGAATAGCTCAACGTGAATAAATTGATTAATTACCGGATCTTATCGGTTCCCAGGTCAGTAGGTCCCCGTTCGTGCCGGACGGTGCGATTTCGTGGATCACGTTGGCGAAGCGCTCGCTCGGGAAAAGCAGGCTTCCGTGATCTTTTAAGTGCACCAGGGGCCGCAGCAACTCAGCGCCGAAACGCGTGCGTACCACTTCTGCCTCTTCATGCTGGTATCTGGGCGAGAGCGCTTGCTTGATCATCCCGTGGAAGTCGGCAATCTCCTCCGCATTTATATCGTCCAATTCGATCTGCGCTTCCCGTCCCGCTTTTTCCAGCACCTCGTCGAATGCCTTTAACGCCGTTAAAAGTGCCTCGCTCGATGGCCGCAGCGTGCCGATTGCTGCTAAGAGAGAGTGCAAAATAAGCGGCGAGCAATATCGATCCTGCATTACGAGGCAGAAAGTGTCGCCTACGATTTGATCGGTGACGCCCGTTAATGCGGTAATTGCAAAGACCTTATAGCTGTCGTCGATATGGCGATGGCGAAGTGTCGAAGTGAGCGCGTTGATTACTTCGGAATCTGTAGTGGCGCCGCAAAGCATCGCGGCTTTATGGGCTTTGTTTGCTGCGGCTTCGCGCGCGATGCTTTCCGGCGTTACTTTATCGAGATCAGCCGGACCTTTGGCGCCGCTTTCCGCGTAGTGCCGCTGCAGGTACTGGACGTCGCGTTCCCGCTCCATTGCTACCGCGCCCTCGCGTAGCCAGGCGAGAACGGTTTCTCGGTGAGCCGAACCGAAGATGCTTCCCTGAAGGGCCACAACCGACATTAACCCGGTGCGCTTATCCTCCATGGTGTAGCGCATTCTACCATCTGTCTGGGCGGGGGCAGCGATCTCTTGAACATGGCGGAAAAGGCGGGTAATGACCTGGGCACCGACTTGCCCCTCCTCGTTGAGGTTCCGAGAGCGGAGCGCGAGAGCCGCGTCGAAGCGGTCGTCGATGCCGCGTGTGCGATCTTCAAGCTCTTTGACCAACTCGAGAGTACGTTGATCGGCAAGAAACTCAGCAGTAAAGCCGAGTATCTTTTCAGTTCCCATCAGAGTGCGTGCTTCGCTCAAAGTTGGAATAACTATCGGCATAAAACTCTCTATAAATGCAACAAGTTGCCGCGAAAGCTAGCATCTGCCCACTTCGAGAGTCAACAAACATTGTTTAATCGTAATAATTTGAATCCCTTAACCCCGATCTCGAATCATAGAACTCATCAATTTTAATGCGCCATTCATTTAAGAAGCTATGGAACCAAAGGAAGTCGTCGTACACCGCAGCTCAGTCGAGCTTGTCGTTATTTTACTGCTCGCTGCGCTGGTGGTCTTTCTCGCCTTCCCGATGATCAGTGGTATCCCTTCAGCCGAGCAGCAAGAGAAGCTGCACCAAGAAACGCACTCCGATATCGCTCCTGATTTGCTCATGCTCAACTAGCGAGCCTTTTAAATTTAATAATTTTTTCAATTCTCTAGCAGAAATGCGCCGCGTCGTTCGGCAAGGGTATTTTGCACCTGGCCGAACTGGTGCTATTTGATAGAATCTTATCCGCCCACCGTCTTTAGTTGTAACTCCTAAGGGTTTTATTCTCATGGCCGTTATTGATGCTGATATTTCAAAGGAAACCTCCGACCGCTATCTCGCGTATGCGTTGAGCGTCGTTTCCGGACGCGCCCTCCCCGATGTGCGTGACGGCTTGAAGCCGGTACAGCGCCGCATCCTTTTCGCGATGCTTTCGAATCTGAATCTCCGTCCGACCGGCGGGCACCGTAAATCAGCCGCGGTTGTCGGTGAAGTGTTGGCAAAGTTCCATCCGCACGGCGACCAGCCGTGCTACGAAGCGATGGTGCGCATGACGCAGGATTTCTCGCTGCGCTACCCGCTCGTAGATGGGCAGGGAAACTTCGGATCCGTCGATGGCGATAACGCCGCAGCCTATCGTTACACAGAAGCCAAGCTTCATGAGCTCGCAATCGATGTAATCGGAGATATCGGCGAAGAAACGGTTCCATTCCGCGCGAATTTTGACGGCACTATCGATGAGCCGTACGTTCTGCCGAGCCGTGTTCCGAATATGCTGATTAACGGTGCGACCGGAATCGCGGTTGGTATGGCGACCAGCATTCCCCCGCACCATCTCGGCGATACGGTAAAGGCGCTGGTGGAGCTGCTCGATGATCCGGAAATTTCGACTTCGAAGCTCGCGCAAACGATCAAGGCTCCCGACTTTCCGACTGGCTGCTCGATTCTCAATACGCAAAAAGAGATCGGCGATATGTACCGCACCGGCAAGGGATCGATCCGTAGGCGCGGCGAGTGGGAGATCGAAGAAGCGCAGCGCGGTAAGCGCTTTATCATCATCACCTCGATTCCATTCGCGATCAATAAGTCGCAGCTTGTCGAAAAGATTGCCGACTTGATTGT
>CAYTAW010000168.1:0-7542 GCA_964435675.1 uncultured Bdellovibrionales bacterium | reverse complement strand
CCTTCAATCTCGACAATGCCTCTGTTAACAGAAATCTTTAAATCATCGCTGCGAATAAGCGGTTCTGTTTTAAGCGCGGCAACCACGCGGTCTTTAATCTGATCGTCAGTAACAACTTCTTCCGTTACCACCAACTGATTGCGAATCGTCACCCCGGGCGCGACTTCCCGCGCGATGCGTAGGATCTTTTGCGAGCCTGCCGTGGTTCCGACCGCGCCATTAAGAATTATTTCCTTGCCATTCTGCGTGACATTCAACGAATACGTTTCTTTAGTCAGCTCCTGCCGTGCCCGCTCCGTAATTTGTTCGGCAATAGTCCCCGTCTTATGGGATGCTCCATGCGCGGCGGGGATTTGACCGCTAACCGTAACCTGGTTAACAACTTTATCGACTCCTGCGATAACCTCGGCGATCTCTGTCAGGCGCGCGCGGGAAACTTCGCTGGCAACCGTGCCGGTCATGGTCACAATCCCGCGGCGGGCATCGACCTCGATGTCATAAGGACCGAAGTTCTTCTCGGCCTTAACCCGGCTAAAGAACTCTTCGCGGATGCGCTCGGAGTCGGCAAAGGAACTGGTCGCCGATGCGGCTATTAAGCTGAGGAGGGCCAGGAATAGAGTACGGATCTTTATGTTCATTCCGAAAGCATAGCTCAGCTCATTCTCCAGTAAAAGTCGGCTAACTATTTGATACTAATGAAGTTAGTTGGATCGATGACGGCTTTCAGGTCAATGTAGGTTGCTGGGGCGATGAGCTGGTAAATGCGGCAAAAATTCCACAATCTTACGGTACGTTAGAAGCAAAGTTAGCGCTCGCTGCGATAGATGGTTTTAGTACACATCTATCCGGAAACGCCCCATATCTTCTGTAGAGGCGCCGGATATGGCGTGGAGGTTATTGTGAGAGATGGTTTTGTGCGAACTGGTTTAATTCTTTCCGCAGCAGTCAGCGCCATAAGCGCAGCCGCGATGCTCCCAGCCGCCGCAGTCGCAGAAGATCGCAATCAATTTTTTGAGTCAAACGCAGTAGATAACTTTACCGTTCCAGTCGTCGAGCGACAGGGGATGGGCTTTGAGTACTTCGCCGACACCGAGAAGCAAAAGCACAGTCTTGATAAGTTCGATGAGAAGCCGCTGCCGAAGGCGCCTGAGCAGAAGCAGCCCGCTCAACAAGAAGCGCCGAAGGCGCCGCAACAATTCACTTCAGGGGCGGATGTTCTAAATGCGTATGGAGACCCAGGCAAAGATATCCCAGTACTCGCGCAAGAAAATGCGCCAAAGCCTTTCAAAGCAATGATGGCGGCTTTTGAAGCCGGAGATGAGAGACTCGCCTACGGGTATGCTCGTCAGTGGGTGCGCTACATGGATCATGTCCAGCAGCGCACGAGTCGAGTAATTCAAGCGACTGAGGCGGCGCAAGCGAGTGAGAAGCTTGTTTCGTCCGCAGTTCCTGGTGCCGAGCAATTAAAGCAAAGCATGGTAAACGAAAACGCTCATCTCAAAGCGAATCTCGACCCCCGCGCGCAGGCGCTTCTCGCCCAGGCTGAAGCGGACGAGGAAGCAGCAAAATCGGTTTCGCCTGCGAGTGAAGAGAGTAAAGAGGCGGCAATGCGCAAAGAGCTTCGCGGCAAAATCGCCGGTCGAGTGCCCGTTGATCCAGAGGGGCGGATCGACATCTATATTTTCTTTGCCCCAAATGATCCGAAAGCTAAAGAGTTCGCGGAGACGGCAAATAAAATTTATCAATATACGCTCTATGCGGAGAAGGCGAACTTCGCCGCATTTTCATCGGCCCGATTAAATGCCGATGCCCTTAAACGTCAGCAAGAGCAATTCGGGGTCCAGTTCAACTTGATGGCGGGAGATGGATTCGCAAAAGAGCTGCAGCTTAAGAGCTTTCCCGCAGTTGTGTTCGTATCGCCGACAACGGGCAAAATTTTACGGGAGACGGCTGACAAGCCATATCTCTTATATGAAGAGTTGATCAAGGCGATCCAAGGGAGGGGCGTATGACACGGAAGGTTTTAGCGATTGCGTGCAGCTTGATCTTTTCGGTGGGTTCAGTGGCTCACGCTGATTATTTAACCGATCGCTTGAATGGAATCAACGAAGCTCAGCGTAAAACGAACTCAGAAAAATCATTTCAAAATAAAAAGATTGACCCACCTTCCTTTGGAAAATGGAATGGGGATTCGAATAAGTTAGTCTGCGAATCGGGCAAGTGTGTGGATCCCCAGTACGAAGAAATTAAAACTGAGAAAGCGCCGCGCAAAGCGAATGCGAACTTTTACGGATCGATGACAGGATTCGAGGCGGGGATGAATTCGCAAGTACATGTTGATGCCACAGTTGATAAATATTTAAAGGGAAAATTAACGCTTGCCTATATTACTATGGGACTGACTGAGCCCGCAGTGGCTGCGGGACTTGCTCAAGCGGTGAATTATATTGGCAACGATGTAAACAACCGCCTTCAGAGTGAGCAGGTGTTTTTCGAGCAACTCAAATACATTCCTGATGTATCGGAGTCCTTGGGGCAAGCGTACATCAGCTGTATCGCCAACCAACAAACGGTTAAGAAAAAGAATTGGATGGCTGCTCAGGCGTATTGCACGGGTGACACCGCAAAGCTTGTCGGTGAAAAGGATAAGTTTGCCGATGATTCTAACGGGATGATTGGCATGAATTTCTCCGATGATCCGAGCTTCGATACTGGTGATGGGTTAACAATCAATCTTTCGGACTATATCTTCCAACAAGAGATTGACGGTGGATCGGCGGGTAACATCCAGGATTTCAAAACCTCATTTAAGGATTTAGTCGGCGACATAAAGTATGAATTCGAAAGGCAACAGGATGCCGAACATGGCGGCGCACGCACCTTAAAGTATAGCAGAACGCCGCCAAACAACTTGTTCGAGGATCGTTTGAAGCAAGAAGCGATGATGGTCCACGGCAAGTTGCTCGAGGCGTTTACCGAGGCCTGTAAGTACACGCCACCAGATAATCCCGCGAATGCGTTCCAGGGCGACATGTTTTTGGCGAAAAAAGATATTTGGGCGCCCTATTTGGTATTTCCTGGCTTCGCGCCCGATTCGACGATTATGCGAATGCTCTATGATTTGGCTCCAAATCTAAAGGACGCAGGCTGTGATTATAAGGCTGTATATAAGTGGGAAAATGTAGTCTACAACAACAGCACCGCACCGGATGCGGCGCGCGATTATGTTTTTCTTTCAAATCGAATCGCGTTCGGCAGAGTATACGGAATATTCATAATCGCGGCAGAGTACTTGCGGAAGCTTAACGTCGGCGCGTTTGACACATTCGCGCGCGACGCTGGTTTTCAATTGATCTATGACGTGGCCGGTACGCGTAATTTTCAGGCAATGTTCGATCAAAACGCGCGGCTTTTCCAAGAGTATATGACGTACCTCGGATCGAGAACTGCAATGAACAAACAACATAACAATCAAAAAGGCATCAAGTCGGGTGGAAATGGCGGCGATGGGCAGGCGATTACTTCCGGTCCGGGCGGTGGTGCGACAGGAAACGATTAGGAGATCACTATGCATTTTAATGATATCCTAAGTTTTGTATTTTCGGTTACGGCCGGCGATTGTTCTGATTGTTTTGGGTCGTCGTTCTCGGCGATTACGGCCGCCTGGGCTACCAAAGGTTATTGGATGCAGGCGGAAATGATCCACTACCTGCGCGATACGGGTCTGGGCGTTTACGCGGGATTCATCTATATCATCGCAGTTGGCGCGGGCTTGGTCGGATATATGCTCGGCAACCCGCCGCGCAATTATCTCTGGTATTTCTTTGGGCCCGCACTCTTCAATATCCTGTTATTCACGACGATCCCGTCAGGCGGCGTGATCTGGCAAGTTGGATTGATGGCTGACGGCACTCCTGACTTTGGAGATCAAGCTGAAGTGTGGAAGCTTGCGGAAGTTGGCTTGCTCAACATGAACATCAAGGAGCGGCTTGGAATGAACGTTACGTCCACGCAGCGTCCCACCGGAGGTCCATTTGACGGCAGGGTGGAGGTCGCGCATCTGTTCGCATGGACAGACGATCTCGTCAGTGATTTCGTGCAAGGAATGATTGGTCTTTTGGGCGCAAACTTTCTCGGCGACCCTGACGGCTCGGGCGCCGATACCAACATCAATAAGCTCGGAAGCACCGTTCTTGTGCCAACGGTTCAGTTCCAAAAAATGTCATCAATTAAATGGGGTTTGTTACAGAATATTACTGGTGCGAGCATTAAATCGCCGGTCATGGCAAAAACGTTGGGCGTTTTCCTGGGAAGCGAGTGCGGAGATAAATTAACTGAAGAGATTGACCAGGCAAACTTTACCGGAGCTGCGCGCACGCGTACCGGTGCGCTTCCGGATACTGTGTTTCGCAAAGCGGCCGCTGGAGGAGTCCAAGATTACGCTCAACTTAAGACAAAGCTGGATGGGATGTGGATTGCGACTCCTGATGCATTACGCGCCCTATATAAGAAAGAAAATGCGGGTAATGGAAATAGTCTTGAGAAATTCAGCAACCTTTCGCAGAAGGCGACGGATGATCTTGCGAAACCTGAGACCGACTCGATCAGTTGCACTCAGTTCCTCAGTTATATTGTTGAAGCAATGCGTTGGGAGTCTGGAAACGCCTATTATCAGCTAATTGACCAAGCTCCTGATCTGATCCCGCCGAACGGCGTCGTGTTCGCCCTTTATTACGGATGGGGCGTTCGAGATAAGAACGGGACAAAGCTACAAGCTTCTGATCTGAAATGGTTCACGATAGATTTGATGATGACTCACATCACCAAAAACTTGTTCGAGTATACGCCGGTATCTCCAGAACAGCGCTATTCGCCGAGCGAGGAGGTTGTCAGCTACATTCAACTTCAGCAGAAAACTACGTCATCGACGACAAAGTTCGCGGAAGTCTATAGCTGGGCTTTGATGATTCCATATATTCAAGGACTCGTCCTGTATTTCTTGTCGCTTGCGTACCCCGTAGTGTGCGTCGCGATGATTATGCCTGGCCTTCACAAGATGCCAATTACCTGGATTAAATACTGGTTCTGGGCCAAGAGCTGGGATTTAGGTTTTGCGCTTGTTCAAGCAATCGAGCGATCTGTCTGGGCGATGATGTCGAATGGTAATCGTTCACAAAAAGCATTTGAGACAGTAGTCGAGATGAAACAGTGGAGCCAAGGATTTCAATTCACCTGCTCTAAGCCAAATCCTAACAACGCGATTGCGTCGATTGAACGTGGCTGCCAAGTTCCATGGACACTTAAGGATAACGGTGCAGGTGCGGGCGCGGCGGATACCGCATTCAAAGATTACATTATGCCGGTCTTCGACAAAGCGTTGATGCTCAGCGTTAACTTGGAGCTCGATCTCGCTAACTCATATTACATCTATCTGATGGCGGCGCTTTACTTCGCAGTTCCAGCGGTTGCCGGACAACTTGTCGGCGGTGCCGGAAATATAGCTTCGGGCGCGCTCGATAAGATGACGGACGTTAAGGGTGCCGCTGCTTCTGGTTATACGAGCGATATGAACCAACGTATGGCGGGATTCGCGCAGTCGTTTGGTCAGGAGCAGAGTTTTAAGGCACAGCGTTCAAACGGAAAAGGCGGAGCGGGATTTGGTGCGCAAGCGATTCAGCAAGCCAACGGCGCATGGCTGCAAGGGCAGGTCGCCGGAGAAAATGATGCAAATAACGCCGCAATTGGGACCGCTCAGGGCATGGCCGATAAATCGACTCAGCGGGCGAAAGCGCAAACGGCGCGTGATAAAGAAGTTATCGGTGCATTTTTTGGTGGTGCGAGTGCGGCAATTACCGGTGCAGAGAATGCAATTCCAGCAAAGCCTGGCAAGGCAGCTCCAGGTGGAGGAGCGCCGGGCGGAGCAGGTGCGGCGGGTGGTGGTCCCGCTGGAGCTCCTGCTGGTGCTGGCGGAGGATTTCTGGGTGGACCAGTTGGCCAAATGCTTCGGGCGGCGCCCGGGGTGGCTCAAGCTCTTGGTGCTGGAGGAAAAGCCTATGTCGACATCGCAGCCGCCAACAATAATTTAGAACTTGATCACAATAACGCTGATAAGCAAGCAGGTTTTGAAGCGCAAAAGGCAGCCAATAGCGGTGCGGGAGCAATCGCGCGTATGAACCAGGGTCGGATGCAGGCGGATAGCGGCCGCTTGTCGCGTGCTTCGAGCTTCGCCGGAGCTGAGGGCAAATGGAACGCGATGAACGATCTGAACACGAAGCTTGGCGGTAAGCTCGGTGTTATCGGCCTTAACTTCAGCCCGTACGGCGCTGGATCTCGTTCGGATGATGCAGAGGGTGGTTCGTATGCAAATCGTATGAATTACAGCATGGGCGGTGGTAAGATTGCTGACATGGCTTCGCAAGGTTCCTTCTACTCGAATTCAGGTCCTGCCGCTGGGCAAGTCAGTTCTTTCAATAAAGCCCTTAATGGTCCAGGTGGCGCAGTAGAGAGGGCGGTTCAGAACTATCACACCAATCCGACAAATACAGGAATACCAGCAGTCCCAGGGACGGCTGCTCCAATTACAGCGGCAGTCGATGGTCTTTTAGGCGCGGGAACCGCGAAGCAACTTGGAGTTAGCGCAGAGAAGGAAGCAGCTTGGAAGGCCGATTCAGGTTCAAATCCGGCATCAGTTTCTGATAAGTTCAAAGGTGCGCAGGGAGATAATGATACTAGACAACAGGGGGCGGCTTTTGCTGGCGCTGTGTCTTCCAAGTAATTCATGTTTTCAGTCTTTTTAATGAATTGCGTTTTCGAATGACCATTCTCGATAAGTCGACGGCGCACGTAATCCGACATACCTTTATTAAGGTGTGGTAGGCTGATACTATTTAGAAAGGTCTTTATGGTGGCATTAACGTCAGGTCCAGCGCCGGGGAAGGGGGGCGTAGCTTCTTCGGCTGATCTAGGAAGTTCTTCTATCCCTGATCTATCTGGGCTGAGCGTTCCTCAAGCTGATCCGCACGCTAATCGCGTTGCAAGATATTTGAGCATAGGGCAAGCCGATAATGGTAATAATCCGTCCGGCTCGTCAGCGCATCATATTGCACCGAGTTCTGCTTCGGCTGTCCCTTCGGGAGCGGGTCCCTCTGGGAGTTCCCCGGCAGGCGCCACTCCAGCTTCACCTCCCAATTCTCCACCGCCAACTTCAACGAAAAGCCCATCTGATGGCTCGGGGGGAGCTCCTACTACTATTGAGCAAGACCTAAGCTTTGCGCGTAGAGTTTTTGAAGGGCTTCGAAATTTTGGCAACGTATTTGTGGGATTTGTCGACGGAGTCGCAAATCGCATGATCCCAAGAGCGTGGAACACCTTCTTTCTGGGACTTCACGATCAGAGTTGGCTTGGAGGGGAGCTTGGCTTAGGAAAACGCGTTGAAGCGAAGTACTGGGGTACCGTTCCTGATGAGGCTAAGTCTAAACGCGATCAGGCTCAGGCCAATGCGGCAAGTAAGCAAAAGGAGGAGGAGCGTGACAACGAGCACAA
>CAYTAW010000167.1:0-7545 GCA_964435675.1 uncultured Bdellovibrionales bacterium | reverse complement strand
GATTCAGGTTGTTTCGCGCTTAAAATATCTTGGCTACGGAGTGGAGAGCGTCGAGAGTGCTAAGGACAAGGAAAGTTTCAAGGTCACCACACCGTCGTGGCGGGTATGGGATGTCGCTTCGGTTGAGGATGTGGTTGAGGACGTGGCGCGCTCAATTGGATACAGCCAGATAAAAGCGGAGCTCCCACCGCTTGACTACGAGATTCCCGAACTAAACGAGCGCGAACGTATCACGCAGCAGCTCGAACCGGTTCTTCTGGGTAACGGATTTCTCGAAGTAATTACCAAGAGTTTTTATTCGGCTAAAGAAGCGCAGCTGGTCGATCGATTCGCGGGCGGAAAACTCGCCGAGCATCTTTCACTTAAAAATTCTCTCGAAAGTTCGTATTCACATTTAAAAATTACGAACATCGTGCATGCGGCTCTGTTGGCTGAGCAGAATCACCGTCGCGGAGTGCCCGCAGTTAAAATCTTCGAAATTGGTCAAGTGTTCGGTCGTGATCGCGGTTCAAGCGAGGAATATCAGCACGAGAGCCCAGTATTGACGCTTGCGCAATCGGGCCGATGGCAAAGCGGCGAATGGCGGCAGCCAGAACAACGAGATGTGCGCATGGCTTATTTTACGGGAGTTCTTCGACAGATGATGAGCGCGCTGCGCGCGCCCGCCGCGATTCATCAGAGCAGCTATCCTCTGCTGCATCCAGGATGCCAGGGTGAAATTCGCGTTGGCCGCACCGTATGCGGGTTCTTTGGATTAATGCATCCAGGAATACAAAATGCCCTTGATGTCAAAAACGAGCTGTTTTACGCAGAGCTTAACTTAGAAGCGCTGGCTGCCCTTGGAGAAGATCCGGTATACCGTAAGCAAACGGAGTTTCCCGCTATTCGTCGAGATATCACGCTCAAGGTTTCATCCAAACACTTTGCGGCTGACGTTATGCGCACGATAACCGCATATGAAGGATTTCGTGGCGAGCACCGTGAGATTCTGCGAGATATTCAGATCCTTGACGACTTTAAGAAGGAAGGGGAGGCTTTCCGGCGCGTAACCTATCGTTTGACCTTTCAAAGCGATCAAAGAACGTTGGAGCATTCGCTGATTGATACTTTAATGGGCGGCCTTTTTGGATTTCTTGAGCAAAAGGGATCGGGTGTCGTCTAGTAACTGTGAGCGATCAAAAGCTTCAGTGTAAGGCCCCCGTAGGTAGCGTCCAAGCTGACACCAGTCGGCTCTTTCCTCGTTCGACGATTGATACAGGGCTTATTGCGGGTGCTTGGCAATGAGGTAGAGGAGGTCGCTCTAACCATTTACATCCAGTTGCCTTTTCGGTACCTTCATTAAGCTTTTACAGAGGTGGTTATGAGTCTATTTGAGTTGATTGCTTTTGGCTGCGCCAGTGTAATGGTTCTGACTATGATCTTCGGCCGGTGGAGTTAAATCAAAGTTCTTTTTCACGGTCCTTTCTTTTTTTGACGGGACGGGAAAACTCCCTAATCTGCTGCTTCATTCTTTTCTCTTTCCTGACCGGTTTAGTATCGGTATACCTTCCCGAAATTGGTGGATCTTCGGAGGCTCGTGAGGCTCACGTCATCCAGTTGATGACCGACCAAAACGATTATGTGCTTCCTTTGCGCAATGGAATCGTACCTTCGAAGCCTCCGCTATTTCATTGGATTGGCGTCGCCGCATCGTGGTTGGCCGGAACTTATTCTCCATTCAGCGCAAGAATTCCGTCGCTGATCGGCGGTGCCATTATGTTGCTGGTAACGGCAATTCTCGCCGCGCAGCTTCGGCCCGCGGCGGATTCTGCAACGCGTGAGCGGCTGATAATTTTCGCACTTGGTGCGCTCTCAACCAGCTACCTGTTCGAAAAAATGAGAACGGTAGCCATGGTCGACGCGATTTTCAGCGCAATGATTACGGTTGCAATAGGCGTGATCGCGGCGCGTTTGTTACGCGGCGGCGGAGTCGGGGCTCTTCAGTCAAAGGATTTTACGTTCTTTTATCTTTTCTCCGGCCTTGCCGTGTTGGCAAAAGGTCCAGCGGGAGTCGTAATTCCAGGAATTTTTCTCTGTTGTGCGTTAGCGGAGCACTTCGGGCTCCGGACTGCGCTACTCGAATTGCTCAGGCCGCGCGTCGGCTGGCTCGTGTTTATCTTAGTTGCTTTACCCTGGTACTTTTTTGCGGCGATGCGGCAAAGTAATGCGTTTTTGGGAAAACAAATTTTTTTCGAAAATATCAGCCGTTTTATCGGCGGCGAGCACATTACTGAAAAGCCGTGGTGGTTTTATATTCCATCGTTGCTGCGAGAGATAGCGCCGTGGTCATTGGTATTCCTGGCGGGACTCAAATCTCATTCTGGCCGGGGCGATCTGCTGCGTAATCATGGCGGTGAACGCCTGGTGCGTTCGATCTACTGGTTCGTTGGATTGGTCATAATCTTGTTGAGCTGCGCGCGCGGCAAGCGCGAATCCTATTTGCTTCCGTTGCTTCCGTGGATCAGTCTTGTCGTTGCCGATATCGCCGTTCAGGCACTCGCTCGCGCAAATGAAAAGAGAGTGCGCGGGGCGGGACTGTTAGGTCATGGATTGGTGTACATCCTGCTCGGCCTGCTAATGACGGTTCTGCTCGGCACCGCTCTCTGCGAATGGTTCGGCATTCGTAGCGGGCAACCGTTTTTCGAACTGATCGAAGGTCGCCTTGCGCACGATTTCGTTCCCGCGGGCATTGTCACCGCCGCGTGCGTCGCCCTGATCTGTTGGGGCAGTCGGCTCGATTCACGCCGGAATAACGCCGCCTTGCTCGCGTCTTTTGTGGCGCTCTTTTCACTGACGATTTCGCTCGGATTTTCGGTGCGAAATTACTTCAAGGATTTTGGCGCGACGGCGCTACGCATCCGTGGGCATGTTAAAGACGAACCGCTGCTGGTTGCGCGCGATATGCGCGATGAGTTTTTCGATGGAGTGCTTTACTATTTGCGCCGGGAAGTTGCGCTCGTTCGACCTGCGGATTTTCCGGAACGGTGCGCGGGTTTTGCGCTGCTACGCTTCGATCATTGGAAAGAATGGCGCGGTAAAGGTCAGCTTGCGAATGCTGACGTTGTCGAAGAATTCGATGAGATCGATGACCATCTACGCGGTCGTGACATAAACAGAAAGATACTAATTCGCTGCCCAATCGGAACCGAGAACACTGCTGCCTAGCTGCTGGGCTGCGCAGGTGCATCATCGTGATGATGGTGATCGCGGTGTGAGACGCGGCGCAGACCATACGTGATACGGTGCACAGCGCGCAGCCCAACCATTGAGACGAGCGAGAATACCGTCGTCGATACGGCAACGTCATAGCGGCGAAAGCCGACACACATGCCAACTGACGCTGTAACCCACATCAAAGCGGAAGTTGTCAGACCAACAACCCGGTTGGAGGAGCGGAAAATCGTCCCAGCGCCGAGGAAGCCGACCCCGGTGACTATTTGCGCCGCTATTCGACTCGGCTCGGCGTTAACCACATTTTGCGCTGAATCAACGGAGATGATCGAAAATGCACAGCTTCCAAGGCAGATCAGTGTGAACGTTCTGAGGCTCGGGTCTTTTCCCGAGAACTCGCGCTCGAGGCCAATCAGCATGCCCAAACCAGCGGCGAGGACCAGTTGGATATTGGCCTCGTTGCTCAGGAATTCAGTGAGAAGATTTGACAGCATACTAACCAAACTATAGCGGCTTTCATGTAATTGAAGAACAGGAAAAATAATAACAGAGAGGTGTTTCCAACCAGGGCGCGATTGATATTAAATGATGCAATGGGTCGGGCGATATTGATTTCTATTGTAGGCGCGGTGGTATTGGCGTGCATTTTGACACCGCCGATCTACGATTTTTTGAACGGTGCCATCGAGAACTTGCCTTGGCCGTTCAGCAGAATCTTAAACCGTGTTTTTCTCGCCGTCCTCATTCTATTCATTTTTTACTTTCGGCGCGATTTTGATCCGGCCTCGATAAAGCGTGCGTTGCGGTTCCCCGATAGATGGCGCGATCGAGTTTTTTTGCTGGTATTAGGATTCGTGGCGTCACTAGCGTCCTTCTGTATTTGCATGTCTTACGTTTTTCAAAGCGGCACGCTTTTGCCCAACGTGCGAACCGGCGCGGAGGTCGCATGGGCAATCGGTGCGATTTTGCCAATCGCCTTGGTAATTTCGGTTATTGAAGAGTCTTTCTTTCGAGTATTCGTCCTTAACCGTTTGGCCGACTATGTTTCTTACCCGGCCGCTATTGTTTTCTCCGCGCTGCTGTACGCAATCGTTCACTTTATTTCTCCTGACAATACGTTAATCTACACCGGAGCTTCGTGGCTTGAAGGCTTCAGCTACTTGCCGCACATTTTTCATCGCCTTATTGAGCCGGGCACGGCCCTCGGCATTTCCGGTCTATTTGTAATCGGCGTTTTGCTTGGCGCTGCGGTTATTCGAGTCGGCTCGGTCTATATTTCAATCGGCATGCACATGGGGTGGATATTTGGACTGCGTATATTCTCGTTTCTTTCCTTGCGGCATCCCGATATTGATGTGCCGTCAGGACTCGGCGGACGCTATTATCTATTTAGCGAACCGTCGGCGTGGTTTTCGTTTTTATTGGTAGGGGCGCTGCTCGTTATGCTTCCGCGCTATCGGAAAACACCTCAGGGATCGAATGGCTAAAGAATTTGTTTTCGCCTCATCGAATCGCGGAAAGCTTGCCGAGATCGCCGAGATTGCCTCCGAATTCGGCTATACCGTAATCGATCCGCGTTCTCTTCGAAGCGTCTGCGGAGACGCGCCCGAAGTGGACGAGAGCGCAGATACCTATCGCGGGAACGCGCATCTGAAAGCGATTGCGTATTTCAAATGGGCGCAGCGGCCGGTGCTTGCTGACGATACGGGATTAGAGGTGCAAGCGCTTAAGGGAGGCCCCGGTCTCTATACGGCCCGGTATGCCGGGGAAAAGGCCGCGCCAAAGGATAATCGCAGGAAGCTTCTAATCGAGATGGCACAATGTGATCAGCGCGCGGCACGATTTGTATGTTCGCTGGCATTTATCAACAGCGCAGGCGAACTAATAGAAGCGCACGGAGTGCTCGACGGCGAAATTGCACGGGAAGAGTACGGCGGCGGAGGATTCGGTTACGACAGTCTCTTTTATCTGCCAAGGATTGGAATGACGCTCGCTCAGGCGAAAGAAAGCGGCGTCGAGGTGGCGACTCACCGAATTCTTGCGCTGAGAAGCTTATTTCACGCAATCGACGCGGGAAAAGTTTCAATTAGCTGAGCTCTATTTTTTTCTTTCTGTTGCTGTCGCAGTGATTTAGCAGCGTCAGTGTACCACTCATGCGCATCGAAGAACTGTAGAGCGCGCTGAAAAAATTCCGGACCTTCGGCAGAGTTGCTTTCTCTACGAAGCAGCTCAACTTTAGTAAGAAAATCGGTGCGCCCAAGATTGCTAACGTCGGCATCCAGCAGATAGCGGGAGAGGGGAATGCGCGGAATCTGCTTAAGGCCCTTGTCTGTCGTCTGCAGCGCCGTGTCGAGAATCATTTGTTTAATGGTGGCCACATCTTCTGTGGAAAAGGTTGCTTCGGAGGAAAGGCGCTCCACTGCCATTAAGGCGCAAAGCTCTTCGTTCTGCGATGCGCGTGAAATAAACCCGATGTCGTGAAACGCGGCAGCAGCGGCAAGCAAGAATAAATCGTGATAACACAGACTGTCATGCAGCCCAAAATAGAGCACTTCAGACATCACGTCTTCGGTGTGTTCGGCCGTATGATAAAGGAGGTTAGCAGGAAGCTCGGTGTGCAGCCGTCCAAGAGCATCTTTAATAGGCGCGAGAGAGCGCATATGGGCAATAAGGTCTTCAAGCTCTACCGATGGCATATATACTTACTCTCGGCTGCTTTGTTATTAAACTGCCCTAATTCCTCCGATATGGCGGGCTCCTCAGTAGAGAAAATTAATATTGCTTTTAAAATCAGATACTTAGGTAATCAAAAAAACGGGAGTTTTTAAATCATCTAAGCTATACTCGCGTCGTCCACAGGGAAGATACGCAGTCTTGGACACACATCGAGCCTAGTGGATCCATTTTTAAACCGTTTTAACATTAAATCAGGGAGTGCATAAGATGGATAACACAGCCGTTAAAATGACCGAAAGCAGCGATGAGCAGCAGATTTTAGTCGTGGTATCGAAGCTTAAGAGCTATATCCGCGAAAAGTCTGGCATGAACACCGCCGCAACTGTTTCGACGAAGATCACTGAAATCATCAAGGGTCTTTGTGATGAGGCGATTGTTAAGGCAAAGGCCGACGGTCGTAAGACGTTGATGGATCGCGACTTCTAAGTCGACAGCCATTCAGCTGTAAAAGCGCCGGTTATTCGGAAACTTGAAGAGGGGATCCTTCAGGTTCGGAATAACCGGCGCTTTTTTTAGTGAGGTGTTGGGCATCCGCATTGTTTCCACTATTCGGGAGTTAGAGAAAGACCCCGCCGTCAGCAATTAGCAGACGGCGGGCAGCACTCAGTCATTAATATCGATCAATAAAAGAAGAGCCGACTGCCGAAACACTCTCAGGGAAACGACTATTTCATTAATCCAGCAAGCGCACCGCCATTAATAACTAGGGAATACCCAAGCTCTTGAAGATCCTGCCGTGCTACTTCCGCGCGCCGGCCGCTATTGCAATACAACACAATCGGTTGGGCCTTATCCGTTTCATATTTGGCAATTGATGATTTAATCAGTGTGAAGGGAATATTAATCGATTGCTCGACATGCCCGCGCGCATACTCTTCCGGCGAACGCACATCGACTAACAAGGCGCCGCTATCAATATATTTCCGCGCCTCGGGAGATTGAAACGAATTTGCCTGCTTCCGTTCCAGCGGAGGAGGAGGGGTATCATTAACGATCAGACTGCAACCTGCGAAAAACCAGGATGCCAAGACGACTGCAGAGTGAAGGAGTACGCGATCCATAATTAAAATCCTAACAATCCACCCAGTCCCTTACTTCCGCCGCCACCGGCCTTGTTTTTCAACGCGCGCTCGAGCAGCCGTTCAGCGCCTTCACGCACAGCAGCCTCCGCGCCAAGTTTCAGCAGTCCTTTCGTATCGGGAACGACGCGCACCTGGGGAGCGCGGCCGGAGATAGCCAGTGGGAAAGTCAATTCACCTTTAAGATCGAGCGCCGGTTTTAATTCTTTAATTTGCGTTACGAGAGTTCCGGAGAAGTCTCGATTGAAGGCGATTTTTGTCTTTAGATCCACATCGGCCGACATCGAAATCGTGCCGCTGCCATCAACTGAAAAGAATGAACCCAAAAGAATAAAATTGCTGAGCGCGAAGATGCCGTTGGAGCCGTTTAAGTTCCCTGAGATTGAGCGAATACGCGTATCTTGCGCCAGCAGTTCCTCGCGAAATTGCCCAGGAATTGCGCCGCTGATTCGCTGTCCAATTAAGGGAAGTTCAAGCAATCCCTTGAACGCTTCATGGGCGACGTTAATCTGTTTCAAAA
>CAYTAW010000166.1:6304-7583 GCA_964435675.1 uncultured Bdellovibrionales bacterium | reverse complement strand
AGCGCTGAGAAATGAACACCACATAACCCACGGAAGCTTCAACCCGACGGCTATCGTGCCGGAGAGAATCAATACCATCGAAAGCGCAACAACGCCTGCGGCTTGGGCCTGCGCCATCAGTTCGAACTTCTCTTCTGGCGCAATTGAGCGCCATATTTCATCACCGCTAAATCCTTCCATTGCGGTTCCTTCTGTTACGGCGGATTACGCGCACTCGCTGCGGCAAAGGTTGCCTAGTGCGTTGCGCCAGTAAGGCAGCGACGGCGCAGAGAGCTGAAAGTAAATATACTGTCATATCGATATGTTGGCCAAAATTATGTGCGCTGGTCAGTAAAGCTATCGGCCAGTATCCAAATTCAAAGCAGGAATTGAGCCAGAATTATCGCCGACGAAACAAATGCGGCGTTTCGGCGATTTAATGTAGGTAAATAGAGAGAAAACTTGTGCTCGGCCAAATACGTTCATGTGCCTTAGTCGGTATCGATGCAATTCCTGTTGATGTCGAGGTGCTCGCGCGCCCGGGAGAAAAGGAGAGTAACTTTCAAGTTGTGGGTCTCGTCGACAGCGCCATTCGCGAAGCGCGCGGACGGGTGATCTCGGCGTTGCAGCGCAGCGCGTGCACGGTGCCGAACGTAATATTCGTCAATCTTGCGCCAGCAGAAATAAAAAAAGAGGGCTCGGGATTCGATCTACCGATTGCAATTGGTATCGTGACGGCTTCAAAACAATTGCAACCGGCAAATCCTCGAGAAACATTCTTCTTTGGCGAATTATCGCTCGATGGATCAGTCAAGGCGGTACGAGGCGTCGTCGCGCTTGCGATTAGCGCCTATGAAAGCGGCGCCAAGGTGGTCGTCGTGCCTGAAAAAAATGTATCTGAGGCGCGCTTGGTAAAAGGTTTAACGATAATAGGCGTGCGTACGCTGAATGAAGCGCTCCGCGCAGCCGAGGGCGAGTTCAACGGATGCCCAGGCGTAGATCAGATTGGTGGCAGTGCTAATACTGGCAGCGCTGATACTGGCAGCGCTGATACTGACAGCGCTGATACTGACAGTGGCAATACTGTCAGTGCTAATACTTACAATGCAGAGACGGCGCAGGCGCACTACCTTTCACAAGTGCGCGGACAGAATACCGCAAAGCGCGCAATGGTAATTGGCGCTGCGGGGGGGCACAATCTTATATTCATCGGTCCTCCGGGGTGCGGCAAAAGCATGCTCGCGCAGCGCTTTGGAAATTTATTGCCTCCATTAACAGATGAGGAGCGCTTCGAGACGGT
>CAYTAW010000166.1:3372-6294 GCA_964435675.1 uncultured Bdellovibrionales bacterium | reverse complement strand
TAAAGATTCACAGCATAGTCGGGTTGCCGATTCGAACGCTGCTAGATGGAACGCCGCCGTTTCGGAGTCCGCACCATGTTGTAAGCGATGTCGGTCTAATCGGCGGTGGCGTGTCGCCGCGGCCAGGAGAAATAAGCTTAGCGCATAATGGAGTACTTTTTCTCGATGAATTTCCGGAATATAGGCGCAGCGCGCTCGAATCGCTGCGCACGCCGCTTGAAACGGGAACGGTCCGTATATCGCGCGCCAAAGGCAGCATGCTATTGCCAGCCCGGTTCCAACTTCTCGCCGCCATGAACCCGTGTCCCTGCGGGCGCTTGGGCAGTAAACAGCAGCGCTGCCTCTGTTCCGAGTCTATGCTGCAGATGTATCTGCGCCGTCTTTCGCAGCCGATTCTAGAGCGTATCGATCTGCAAGTTGAGCTGGAAGAAATTCATTTGAGCGAGCTGACCGATAGATCGCGCAGCGATGATGTCGGTGTGGATGATCGCGAGTTTCAGAGCACGGTGAGCGCAGCGCGTGAAATGCAGCATACACGACAGGGGCATTTAAACTGTCGGCTCGAGGGGAACGTGTTGCTTAAAGGCGACATGATTAGCTCATCGGCCATGAGGCTCCTCGAGCACACCGCTAAGAAAAACCTGATCAGCGCGCGCAGTTTTGTGCGAGTTCTGCGCATGGCGAGAACGATCGCTGATTTGGCTCGATCCAGCCAGATTGAAGATCCCCACATTGCTGAAGCAATGAGCTACCGTGTCCTTGATCGGCGTCGCCCCAAAAGCGACCTATCCCAAGTCGCCTGAAAACTAGCTTTTATCAGTTGGGTCCCCATTTATTCAGTCGAATGAATACTAACGACTGGAGCCAATGGAGCACGCAGCTTCTATCTTTTCTTTGTTTCTTGATCCGGCGTGCGTAGCTGCATTTCGAAGGTATTCTGCGTTTTTTGACCGGTGAAATCGATCTTTGTCTCTAGTATGATAATCTTATTCGGCTGGATGTCGATTACTTCGCCGTTATTCATACCGATCTTTGTTCCTTTCTTGATAATGAAACCTTTACCGTCGGCAAGTTCGACTGATGCGCTCGGCGTAGCGCCGCTGAGAACGGCGGTAAGCTTGAATTGGCCAAGATCATACCGCTCAAGAACCGTCTTATTAGAATCGTCTTGTTTCGGAGCGACGTCGAATGGGCGGAAGGGATCGCGCTTTCCAGTCGAATCATATACGAAGTTTGCTTCTTCGGGCGAAATAGTTTGAGTATTGGCGGGCACCGTGGCTACCGGGATAGTGACTTCACCAACGAAAAATTTAGTTCCATCCACGCGATAAGTAAAAGGCTTTTGAGTTTCGGGATCGTTGGGAAGGAAGTCCAAATACTTGGGGCGCAGCTCGCTGATTGAGGAGGGGAGATTTCCGTTGTCGCGCTTGAAAGCCAAAATGGCCATCTGGATTTTAGCCTGTGCCGCTCGGCGATCGGTGATGCCCGCAGTTTGATTCAGAGCGGTTTCCGCGGTTTCAACGAACGATGCCGAAGTTTTCTGGCTGCGGAAAAAAATAATTAAGACGATCTCGACGGCAACTAATGCAATCGCGATTATCAAGAATTTCTTTAGAAATGCCGGTTTTTTCTTTTTGGCCATGCGACTGCGATATTATAACGGTGAAATAGCCAATTGACCAGCGTGCTCGGAAACCAATAGTCGCTGCAATTTTGAGCTGTTGTAGGATATCATGCAAGAGCTAAAGAGCGGCTCAGTAATAAAGGGCGCGACGATTTGACGCAGTTGAGATGAGTATTTGCTTTACGCGGCCAAGGCGAGAGGCTTTTCAGCGCCGGAGCGGAAGTCTTGCAGTACCGGAGAAAAGTTCAATTGTGTAAACGCCTCGTCTGCGTAATTCGCAAACGCTTGGTCGAGCTCTTCAGCACCACCTTCCTCAGCCGCAGGAGCCTCTGCGCTCAAGGCAATTTCTTGGCTCGGACGAATTCCGGAGATGGCTGAATAAATGTCCTCAGAAACCTGAGCAATGAGGGTGCGGCCGAATTCGTTCCCCTTGAGCTCCTGAAACGCGGCAATTGCATCGGCGGAAGGGTTGCTGCTGGCGACCGCTTCAAGAGTCAGATATTTGAACTGTCCGATTGCTCCTTCATTTCGGTACTGCTCGCCAAGCTCCAGGAACTTGCCGCTAAGAGGGGGTTCATTCGCAATTTTTTCCTCGTACGCAGCGGCGGGTGCGGTGTTAGCCGTTTGCGCGCGGGAAAGGGCGGCCTCCATGGACTCGGCGTTCGGGGCATTAAGCGCGCTCGTCAGCACTGCGGCCTCGATCGCTAATGCATTTCTTAATTCAGTGCGTGTGGGATTGGCCGCTGCTAGCTCAGCGTCAACTTCATTTTTTGCTTGAATCAGAGCGAGCCTCGCAGCGTCGCGCTTCTGAGCTTCTTCACGTTCACGCGCCTCGCGCTGTGCGCGTTCGTCGGGAGTTTCGGTAATCATTTGGTCGATTGCTCCGGCGACGCTCGTTGCAATAGCCGCTGCCGCGGCGAGTAAACGGAATTCTTCTGCCGCAGGTAGCGCGAGCGCTCGGAAAGGCTGCGCATCATGCTGCTCTTCGATTTGATTTCCCGGAATCGGTCTGACAAATCCAACTGGACGTCCGCGACGGGTCAGCATCGTTACATCAGATCCGGCGTCAAGCTGTCCCTGATTGTTATCGATTGTGCGCTCCGCAATCGCTGCGCGAGCTGCTGGACGGAGTCGGGTATCGGTTACAACGACCTCCGTTTCGGTGCCGTAGAGCTTGCCGATGGTCTCGCGCTCTTGACGAATGGCGTCTCCATCACGGAAATAAGTGGTTACCAGGTCGATAGTGTGGGTAGGGACGACTTTGGTCTTAACTTCGATAGTTGGTGCCGTTTCGATAC
>CAYTAW010000166.1:0-3362 GCA_964435675.1 uncultured Bdellovibrionales bacterium | reverse complement strand
CATGGCTGCCGTCCTTATAGGCACAAAATATCATGCGCAGTTTCTCAGGCAATGAAATCGGCCCTTTTTGGAATAGCTATTCTGCAAGTTTTTGGCCGTTTCCGGTGTACTTTCAGTATATTGCTCTTCAATTTGGGAGCGTGATAGGCTTAGCGCCACAAATTCGGTGAATACCCGTTAATTACGTCTAGCAAAACGTTATGAATAAAATCGTCGCAAAGTCCCTCATTTTTTGTGCATTAGCTATCGTTTCTTCGCTCCAGGGATGTGCCCCGCGCGGCGAATCACAGGATCTCACTGTCTTGTTGAACGATGCGCGTGATCGTTACCGCAGCGCAGAGTCGAAAATTGGCGATTCGCCGGTAAAAACCCAGTTGGCTGCGCTCTATGAGAAATTGAACAACATCGAGAAGGTTCAAGATCCGACAGTAATCAAGCCGGCAACGATGGAAATCAAAAATGAATTGTCCGCGCTGCTCGTGCATGCCGGTTATCCGGTTCGTCCATCTTTCACAGAAATCGTTAATCAATATCAAGCGCTGGCAAATGGATCGGCAGTGACCACAGATTCCGCGCTTCCCGGAAGCCCTGAAATTCGGTTGCTGCTCGTGCGCACCTACAGCGTATTGGCGACGGAGTTGGAAACGACCAAATTCACTCTGTAAATAAAAATCTGTAAACATAAACATACAGTGTAAGTATGCAGTGGTAGGTATCCGCGCCGGTCAATAGTCAGTGATCGGCCAAGGTATATCATTCGTGCCGGCATCAGAGGGCAGCCCCCATCGGCGCATACTGTTGCTGAGTTATGTTTCGATTGTTTGTCTCCGCAGACGGTTGATTCCTTGCCGGTGCTAATCTTACCGCAACTCGTATTTGACCCCTTATTCCCCATACGGTAAACTGTTTTATGTCAGCATTTACTTTTTGAGGAGTGACTGGCTTATGAGACGCCTTTTACACGCGAAGATCCATCGCGCAACAATAACCCACGCCGACGTCAATTACGAAGGGAGCATTACCATTCCGCCATTTTTATTGGCGGCGTCGGGAATCGCTGAATTCGAAGCGGTATCAGTGTGGAACGTTACTAATGGAAACCGCTTTGAGACCTACACGATTCAAGGCTTCGATCCTAATTCCGCCGAGGAAGCCGCCTCAATCTGTGTCAATGGAGCGGCTGCACGCTTGGTTACCCCAGGTGATCTTATTATTATCGCATGCTTCACATACCTACAGGAAGCGCAGATGAGTGCGCATAAACCGAGCGTCGTCTTTGTTGATGCCAAGAATCGAATCACCCGCCAAGAGGCGGAGCGTCCCTTCGCAGCCGCAGTGAACTAGCGTAAGCGCATTGGCCGATTCTATCGGATGTTTGCTGGTGTCGAAAAAAATGCCGGCTATTTCTCGATCTTTCCGGCTAGGCGCACAATATCGATCGTGTCACAAAAATCGAGCAGCTTCTTTTTGCCTTCACACTCATGCGCCTCGAGATACAGCATCGATAGCCGTGGCAGCGGAACGACGAGACGGCATATTCCCTTTTCGGGATCGATCCCAAGATCCGCGGGGAATCCCGAGATATCGAGGTGCTCGACGGTGGGAGATTTTTTGGTGGCGTTTTCCAGATCGGTGAATTCAGGGATCAGATTCAAGTTCCGCGCCGACATCGAGCGCGGGTGGGGAACGAGCAGGCTCAGCTGAATCGGCGAATCCTCATTACGCCGTGAGCGGTAAATTGCCTGCAGCTTTATAAGTGAGCGTAGATGATACTCGCTCGAGGGTTCGACGGAATATTGCTTTGATAATGTTCCTAACCAGCTGATTACCAGCTTCACGCTCTTACGCTCTAAGAAAAGCTTGCCGTAGTTGGAGTCGGGTGGAAACCATCGCTCTTCGTTGTCGTTGGGAATGCCAAGATCGGCAGTAATGCCCTTGAGCTCCTTTAAATCATTAAATTCGGTCATCGGATTTGCGGCGGCCACCCGTGGAAAAAGGGCGCACAGCGCGAGTGTTGAGCCGCCTAGAACTAGGGCGGTGGAGAGCAAAAACCTTTGAAATCCTCTATTCATCTGAGCTACGTTTAGCCGCTGATAAATACTATTCTACGGCAAACGGAAGGTTATCGCTACCCGGGCCAAGCCAAGTCCTATAAGTCCCTGTTTGTCGCTTAGATTAGGCGTTTGCCTGCTCTTCGTCTTCTGGACCGCGGTTGGTCGAGAGGCGCTTGCGTAAACGGCCGAGCTTGGAAGCTGGACCTTTACTGCGCTCGATACAAAATGTCTCCATCGCCGTTATAAGCCCTTCATCACCGCCTTTTGCGAACGTCTTAGCGAGTTCGGCAGCGCGGTGAAGTCGTGCAAGCGCGCGTGGAATTTCGCGCTTGGCGGTTTCGAACTGATTTGCTTGACGCAGAATCGTCGCCGCTTTATCGAGACTCGACATCATAATCGCGACGAGCGCTTCGTTTCGATCTTTGGCCTTGAGTACGGCATCAGCCATAGGTTCGCCTTTGGTTGATTGCACAATCGCGCGGTCGAGCGTTTCAACCGTAAACGGTTTTACGATATAGCCTTTAGCTCCAAGAATGAGAAGGCCGAAAACGTCATCCACGTTCGGCTCGATCGAGCTCGGCATGGCAACAATTGAATCGTCCATCTGGAAAACCTTTTGCAGGAATTCGTTCGATGGCATCGTCGTTTTTTTCGCGTCGAAAATTATATGTGTGAATTTGCGCTCATTCATCCGCTCGAGGGCGGTAGAGTGATTCGGCGCGTCGCCGATTCCGCCATAGCCGAGGGACTTTAACGCGTTCCGAAAATTGTGTCGCTCTTGATTATCCGTCTCTACAATAAGTACCGCTGCGTTCTGGCGCTCAGTGGTAGAGAGGACCATTTCGCCATCATCAAATACCATACGTAACCATCCTCATTGGGTAAATTGGTCTAACAACCTCACCTCTCAATAGGTATCGGAAGTTTTTTTAAATAGCTTTATTCTAATTTAGGGCTTTCTTGCTATTTCGCGGCGGGGGAACCCCTTAAAATCGCGAGATATTCTCTACGTTTTTGAATATCGGCGCGCAGCGCGGAAAACTCCCCGCTCTTTCTATCGAAATAGAAATCGAGCTTTTCCAGGATGTTACTTTGGCTGGGCGTCTTCAATTGGCTGATCCAGTATGCATATGCATCGGCGTTTAGCTCATCAGCTAAGGCATCCGCTGTTTTTGGTGCAAAATTGGAGATCTTTAACGGCGCGCTGCGACGAATTTCATTGACCGCAGCGTGACCAAGCTCGTGTGCGAGGATAAACGATAGATCTCCGGGGGCGCTAATTTGATTAATCAGCGCGCTGGTTACGGC
>CAYTAW010000165.1:0-7599 GCA_964435675.1 uncultured Bdellovibrionales bacterium | reverse complement strand
GCGCAGCACCTCGCGCCGAAGGGTTCGTAATTCTTCCCCAACTGGCGCTAAATCAAGAGGAAGCTCGGCGCTAAGCGGAATGAAGCCGGTCGGAAATTTCTCGAGCAGCAGTGTTTTAGGCATCTGAGCGCGAATCACGACGGGAGCAGTCGGCGCGATTTGCATGGTCAGATCGTTGAATCCGGCCAGGGTTTTCTGGAACGAGTCATCCTTACTCAATTGAATCAACTCATTCACAGACTTGCCCTGATTACGGTGTATTATTGCGCTTGCGGCCAAATCAATTGCCGACACGGCGCGAGCCCGCGCCTTACCTAGATCAATATTTTGTGTGCGAAAGGCGCCCTCCACGGTTATCGCTTCAAGCCCTTCATGCACGTTTCGCAGGCACTCCTTAACCACCCGTACTCGAAAATTCTCGTTCAGGTCCCGTAATGCCACCGCAGCTAAGATTGCGTCGCGGCGGACCGGGTTTTTTGTGCCCGCCTTCAATCGGTGGGACTCTGCGGCAAAGCCCGAAAGAGCCGCTGCATCGCCGTCCGAAATATCCAACAGCCGCGCAACCTCTTCCACCGAATACTGCTTGAGCAGCGCTGCGACGGGAGCGCACGACGCGTTGATATCATTTTGCCTCCCCAGATAGCGCACGATCGAATCCCGATGCTCCGTTTTGAAGAGCTTCATCGCGGACCAAGAATGAAATTCGTCGCGCATCACCGAATGGTATTCAGCAATCGCTGAAATTATCGCGCCGAATTCCCCTTCATGTAATGACTCGAATAACGCCCGGCGAAGAAATTGGTTCTGGTTACCGTCTCGGCTTAGAAGTCGCTGATACGTACGGACGAAGCCGTCAAGTTTCATTTCATCGGTAAAATCACTCAATCGCAGCTTCAAATTGACTCCCTCAAGACAATCGGCAACGAGGCCGAGGTGGCCCTGCTCGCGGCGCGCGAGATCCTCGGGTTCCTTGAAAAACCTATTCGTGCGAATGAGGCGGCGCATTGCTTCGGCAACTTTCGCACCCGTAATTACATTTCCGGTCCCATGACCCCAACTAAAGCTCATCATATGGAGGCTATAGTACGGCCTCTTTTCCATTGCATGCTGCCGCAAGGGTTCCACTTCATCTTGATAGTATGTTTCAACAAAGGCGGCGCGGCCCGTTCCATTTCGACATTTTGCGCCGCTCAAATAGTCAGCGCGCGCCGCCTCTGCCAAGGGAAGAAAAATCGGCCGCAAATCACGGTCTGCAAAAATCCAGCGCGGCGAGTCGTGCGAGAGCAACATCAACGCGTTATAAACCAATTGATCTCCGTACCGTTGGCGCGAAAACGAATTTCCGACTGTATCCAGACTCTTCATTTCGAGCAGCAAGGCGGTCAGTTTTTCTGCACCGACAATTTTCAGATCGTCGCTCCGATGTGCGTCGAAATAGATCTTCGCGATGCCTTCGAGATCATCCGCTACATTTCCTATCTCTTTCTTCGGTGCGAGCCGCACGGCGAGTGTTAATGACGGCAAATCGGCGATTCGATTTAATTCGCCTGACGTCAGCTTTTTTTGGTCTCCAAATTGTTCTTCGAGCGTCTTCAAGACATCGCGATGTTCCTTGCCCTCTTGCCGAAACTGTAAAGCCGATGAATTCGAGCGGCACGCTTCGAGAAAACGGCCGAGCTCTACGAGTCGAAGTGTCGCATCCGGCGCGGGAAGCTCACTAATCGCCTTTATTTCAATGGGCACCGCTTCGACAAGTCGCTGCTGATAGGCGTCCCAAGACTCTTTCGTACCCCGGCCAAAACGCTGCGGAAGCTGCTGCCGATACTCGATCGTGGGTAGAAGTTCTCGCAATTCGCCTATTGAGAAAATTTCGAGCAATCTCGGTAGGCAGCTTTTAAAGGAATTTTGAATCAGCTCTTCACGAGTCATTTCGGGCGCCGCGATCGGCAGGAAGGCTTCCTCGGCGAACGCGGGACTGGCGGGTGGGGTGTTTCCTTCAAGAGGTTGGGAATTGGGCTGCATGTTCTAACTCCTACATGGGCGCGTACCGCAATGAGCAAAGACGCTGAATACTCAAATGGCATTCAGCCGCAAACAGTGCGGTTTTCGATTATTGTTGGACGTTCAAGAACAGCGACCACCTCAACGACAAGGGGTCATGAATACGCCCGTGATATCACGAGGCGCTAAATTAAGTAAAGACCAAAAGGATTTGATTGTTAACTCGACATCTTATATGTCAGACGCATCGGCAGACGCGCTTGCCCGCGCATTATTTCAACATGGACGAGCTCACTCATGCTCAATTGCGCGGCGAGCTCCATGGCTTCCTGCTCGGACGTTATCAATCGCCCATTAACCGTGCGCACGATATCTCCCTCTTTGATACCCAAATACGGAAGAATTCCGCGTGGGGAAATATCTTCTACTCGGTAGCCGACAATTTTTTTATTTTCGCGAACACAGGAGAGCGACGCCTGGTTGGGCATCGACGACACGTTGAAGAGGAGTTTCTGACGGAGATTTCTCGGCACCACGAACGTGTTGCCGGAGCGCCGAATCATTTTATAGTCGGATTCACTGAGCGAGAGATCGGGCGCTTGCTCTGCAATCGCGCCCATAATCGCGGCGATTGGATTATCTTCCTCTGGCTGCGCATGGGCCATTGAAACGAGTGGCGGAACCGCTAAATTCCAAGCGGCACTTACGAGAAGAAAAAGCGCTATAGTTCGAAAAGGCGTCATTTATTCCATTGTGGATCGATCACCGCGTAAGCGCAATCATACGGTACACGCTGAGAAACTCTGCGCTCCTCGCGCAACCGTACGTGACGTATCGCCCGCAGGATAGAGAGGGACGGATTTAGAGTCCTACATTTCGGGCGACCTTAACCGCTGAGGCCTGTGCCACAGGTTTTAATACTATTTCGTCAATATTTACATGCCAGGGGCGATTAACCGACCATAGGATCGCTTCGGCAATGTCGGCAGCGGTCAATGCGGTAATGCCTTGATAAGGATTTTTTGCGCGCGCTTTGTCGCCCTTGAAGCGCACGATAGAAAATTCAGTTTCGGCGAGCCCCGGAGCAATGTCGGTAACACGCACGGCGGTACCATTCAACTCCTCGCGCAGCGTCTGCGAGATAACTCGCGCGGCGTGCTTAGCTGACGTATAGCCGGCACCATTCGGATACACCTCACGACCGGCAATACTCGTGATATTCACGATATGCCCCTTTCCATCGATTACACGCGGAAGAAGCTCGCGAGTAACGCGGACCAGTCCGAGCACATTCGATTGGAACATAGTCAGCCAATCTTCCTCGATCGCCTGGCTAATCGGCTCAAGGCCGACGGCGCCGCCGGCGTTATTTACCAAAACCGAAATCGGGCCGGAAAACGTCGCGCAAAAATTCCTCACGCTGTCGGTGTCCGCAACGTCGAGCGCATGACCCTCCGCGGAAAAACCGCTCCCTTTAATCTCGTCTACAAGCTGCGCTATCTTTTCGAGTCGCCGCGCCCCCGCAACCACATGCCAGCCGTGCTGCGCGAGCAATTTGCAACATTCCCAGCCAATGCCGCTCGAAGCGCCCGTTACAACCGCAACTTTTTTCATAAAAAATACGGCACATGCCGTCCGATTAAAGTTTATCTTTTTCTAGTATCTCAAATCGCTCGGAAATTCTAGTTTTTCCTCCATTCCGCTCGCTCTCCGTCGCCGGACATTACCTTATTGTTACTATAGCGCGCAGGGATCAAGAATCGATATATACCGGGAGCGACAAATACAGAGCGCGATAAACAGCGAGAGATAAATGCGGAGCCGCGACGCACCATACGGGGCGTTTCAGAATCATTGGCGCGGATCGAAGGTCAGTAATACGGACTTGAAATATTGGTAGACCGTCACCGGGGGGGTCGGCACAGGACTCGCTTTACGCACGGCACGAATGATTGAATCGTCGTACAGCGAATTGCCGGATCCCTTGCGTAAGATCACATCGCGAACAGTGCCGTCCGGCTCAATTTCAATCTGCACCTGCGCGACAAGCGCAGCGCTCGTGTCGTTCCAACGCCACCCACTCTTGATATGTTCTTCGAGAATCTTTAGATAGGTGAAGAATTCAGGCGGCCTGACGACTCCCCCGCCCATTCCGGTTCCACCTAGACGCGCGGCGCCAAAGGTTTTTCCACCGGCGTTCGCCGATTCACCGAGATAGCGCTGCATTGCTTGCTGCAAATTTTTATCGACCGCCTTGCGTTCTTCAGCGGCCTTTTTCTTTTTCTCTTCGAGCTTCTTTTTCTCCTCGTCTTTCTTTTTCTGTTCCTCTTCCTTCTTTTTCTTCGCTTCTTCCTCTTTCTTTTTGGCCTCTTCTTCCTTTTTCAAACGCTCTTCTTCTTTCTTTTTTTCTTGAAGCGAAACTTCGGCGTCTTCGACTTCTTTCGGAGTAATTTTCTTTTCTTCCTCTTTCGTTTCAGTCTTTTTCTCTTCCTTCTTTTGCGTTTCCGGTTCTTGGACATTTTTCGGAGGCGCAATCTGCGTCTTGGCTTTCGGATCGGGCGCCTGGGTTTTGCCACCCAACTCTTTCCCGCCTTCCATAGTCACCGAGTAGATTACCGGATCTTTGAAGGAGTCAAACTGAAAGGCATTGCCAAGATAGAGCACGAGCACTAAGCCGGCATGGGCGGCAAGCGAACAGCTCAATCCTACGGTATCGTCACGACTCGAATGAGCCATAGAAAATCGAATCCTGCTTTCAAACCAACTGCATTCGGTTAGACCAGATCAAAGCGCTACTTCTTCGATTCAGGCTTACCTTCCGTCACCTCGCCCGCTCCCGGCGCCGATACGAGACCTATCTGAGTAATTCCAGACTGATGCAGCGCCGCCATAACCTCAATCATCTTGCCATAGACGACGCCCGTATCGCCCTTTATGTACACCTTCCGATCGCCCTCTTCACGCTTCTCCATAATGGCTTTGATCTTCGGGCCCAGCTCGTTCGGGATAATCTTGTTCCCGGCGCCAAGAAAAACGTCGCCATCTTTATTAACCGATATAACCACCTGCTCTGAACTGCCCTTTAGCGCTCCTGTTGTAGCTTTCGGGAGATTGACTTCTACCCCCTCCTGCATCATCGGCGCGGTGACCATGAAGATCACCAGCAGCACCAACATCACGTCGACCAACGGCGTGACGTTAATCGCGGCCATTGGTCCGTCTTCGTAACCGCTATCTGAAAAACCCACAGGACCTCCTACTTGATGAAATAGCGACCGGCGATATTCAAAAATTCACCGACAAAGTTATCCATCGATTGACGGAAGCGCCGAATCGACATCGAGAGGTAATTGTACGCAATTGCCGCAGGAATCGCCGCCGCAAGACCGATCGCCGTGGCAATCAACGCTTCCGAAATACCGGGAGCAACGGCCTGCAGCGTCGTTGACTTAGCACTGCTCAATCCATGGAACGAGTTCATGATACCCCAAACCGTTCCAAACAATCCAATAAACGGCGCAGCGCTTGCTACCGTCGCAAGAAACGTAACTCCGCGCTCAAGCGAAAAAATCTCATCGAGCTGCGCGCGCCGCAGCGCTTGCTCCACCGTGCTCAAATCACTCGCGGAATTTGCGGACGACTCCTTTCCTTCTTGAATAACGTGGGTCAATTCACGGTAGCCAGCGATGAAAACTTTTGCGAGCGGACTGCCTTCGAGACGGCGCGTTGCGTCGTCAATGCGCGCAAGGTTGCGCGACTCCCAAAAAATATCGCGGAATTCATCAGAGTGCTGCTTGGCGCGGCGAAACTGAAGATATTTCGAAATGGTGATCGCCCAGCTCCACACGGAAATTATTATCAGCAGATACAAGACCGTCTGCACAACCGGACCCGATCCAAACATCATATCGATGATGGAGTGCTGTTCGGGCATCATTATCTCTTCTGGCATACGAAAGAACTCTCCTCTCTAGTTGAAAATCATCAACAATATCGCACACAAGGATCGATGATGCCAGATGCCTAAAGGTCAGAATTAGCTGTTTTTCAGAGCTGCTGATATTCGATTTCAGGCCTTGTAATTTGATTGCCGCTTGGGCAGATTTGTAGGGTCAATTTTGCGCGCGCCCATTAGCCCAACGGAGCGGCGCGTTTTTTACACATAATGGAGCTAACAATGACTACTGCTATCGGCATTAACGGTTTCGGACGCATCGGACGCAACGTATTTCGCCAAATTTTCTCGCCCGACAACAAGACGGGCCTAACGGTAACGGCAATTAACGACCTGACAGACGCAGAGACGCTTGCGCACCTGCTGAAGTACGACTCTGTTCATGGCCGTTTCGACGGTGAAGTGAAGGTCGAGGGAACGAATCTGCGTGTGAATGGCCAAGAGATTAAGATCTTTGCCGAAAAGGACCCGGCCAAACTCGACTGGAAAACGGCCAAGACCCCAATCGTACTCGAGTGCACCGGTCTCTTTACTGCCCGAGACAAAGCCGGTGTTCATCTCAATGGTGGCGCCAAAAAGGTGATTATCTCGGCTCCAGCCAATGACGCCGATATCACCATCGCCTACGGTGTGAACCACGCCGACTACAAGGCTGAAAGCCACCACGTTCTAAGCTGTGCCTCGTGCACCACAAACTGCTTGGCCCCGGTAGCCAAGGTGTTAGTAGAGAACTTCGGTATCGTGCGCGGCACGATGACCACGGTGCATTCGTATACGAACGATCAACGCATCCTTGACTTGCCGCACAAAGACTTGCGCCGCGCCCGCGCTGCTGCGGTTTCAATGATCCCGACGACGACTGGCGCCGCAAAAGCGGTCGGTTTGGTAATTCCGAGCCTCAAGGGCAAGGTCGACGGATTTGCGATTCGCGTCCCTACCCCGAACGTTTCGGTGGTCGACTTCGTCGCCGAACTCGAACGCGACGCAACGGTTGAAGACATTAACCGCGCGCTCAAGAGCGCCAGCGAGAACGCGCTCAAAGGCGTGCTCGGCTTCTGCGAAGAAGAGTTGGTATCAATCGATTTCAACGGTTGCAAGAATTCTTCGACCGTTGATTCGCTCTCGACGATGGTTATTCAAAACCGAATGGCTAAAGTAATCTCCTGGTACGACAACGAAATGGGCTTCTCGGGCCGCATGGTCGATGTCTCCAAGATGCTTGCAGCAAAGCTCTAAGAGCTTCGTATTGTATGGCAGCACCTAACGGAAAGCGGAACATCATTGCCGGCAACTGGAAGATGAACCTCGGACTTGAGGCGTCGCGCACCCTCGCGCGCGCACTTAAATCCGGGATCAAGAATCTCGTGAAAAGCGAGGTTTGGGTCGCGCCCTCGAGCGTCGCCCTCAGTACGGTTGCCGGCGAATTGTCAGGAAGCGGCATTCACTGCGGCGCCCAAAACGTAGTCAATGAAAAGAGCGGTGCGTTTACGGGGGAGATCTCCGTACCAATGTTGAATGAAATTGGTTGCACGTTTTCACTCGTTGGACATTCGGAGCGCCGCACCATTTTCGGAGAGACCAACCAGCAGTGCGTAAACCGCACAGTTGGGGCGCTGAAGCAAAATTTTACGGTTATTCACTGC
>CAYTAW010000164.1:0-7606 GCA_964435675.1 uncultured Bdellovibrionales bacterium | reverse complement strand
CTATTCGTTATTTTCTACGTCGTGCGCAGCAGCATGACTGGTGAAATCGAGCGTCTTGCTGACGAAATAACCCAGAAAGAGGCTGAGCTGGCGCGTCTCGAGAAAGTGACCAAAGAGGTGAAAGATCTCGAGCAGAAAGAGGCTGAATACAACAATAAGATTCAGGTGATTGCAACGCTCAAAAAGAGCAAGCTTGGCCCGGTACGCATTCTCGACGATCTCAATCTTGCTCTGCCCGAGCACGCGTGGATTACCCAAGTACGAGAAACGAGCGGAATACTTACCATCGACGGCAAAGCGATTGACAATCAAACGATCGCAAATTTTATGAAAGAGCTTGAAGCGTCGGATTATTTCAAAACTATTGATCTTGGCGAGACCCGTCAGACAGACGATCGCAATGTAAAGATTAAGTCGTTCACGCTGAACACTGCAGTAAGCTACGCGGGAGGCACGCACGCGGCGCCCGCTGTCGATGGAGGCGATAATGCAGCTAGAAAATAAACCTCAATATCGCGGGGGCTGTGATGCATCCGGCAATTGAAGAATTCTTACAGCGCCCTCGCTCGCACATCGCAGGCGCTTGGATCGGCGTCATTGTGTTGCTCAGCCTATTTTATTGGCAGTACTCCTATCGGCCGCAGGATAAGGAGTATGCAGCGCAGGAAGAAAAGGTTGAGCAGCTAACGCAAAAGATTGCCGACGAAACGCGGCGCGCACGCAATCTGGGAAAACTAAAAGAAAAAATTAAAGAACTCGATTTGAAGTTGAAAGTAGCGCTGCAAGAGCTGCCTGATAAGCGTGAAATCCCTGATCTTCTCTCGTCAATCTCGAATCTGGCTCGCGACGCCGGGCTCGAAGTTACGCTTTTCAAACCGAGCTCGGAAATGGCCAAGGATTTCTACGCGGAGGTTCCGGTTTCTATCTCGGTTCTCGGCTCGTATCATCAGGTTGCGACGTTCTTTGATGAAGTTGGGCAACTATCGCGCATAGTGAACATCAACCAAATTGCCATGCGTGAACCGCAGGTACAAACGGAAACTGTCCAAATCCGCACCGATTGTGTTGCGACGACCTTCCGTTATCTGGATGAATCCGAACGGATGGCGATGGAGCAGAAAGAGGAGGGAGGAAAGCGGCGTCGGCGGTAGCGTGTTCTAGCTTCGCAAACAAAGTTAGCTAAAATCTCTCAGTTTAAAAAATTAGCTGGTTGATCCAATTACAAACCTGTTCAACAATGTATTGACTTTACAGCATAGAGCCTGAATAGCTAAAGGCTCTATATTTGAGTTGGGTTTTTGCTTAGTTTTTATCGGTGGTTTTTGCAGAAGGTTGGTTAACTTCCCATCTGTAAGTCACCCATTCACCGGAAAAAAATGATCGCTCGCCTTAATCTTTTTGAGTCGATCGCTGGATTCCTACAATCCAATAAGAATAGGTGGTCTAAAGTTTTTATTTTAAGTTAGTTAAAGGGGAGACTGCTCATGGAAGTCTTAACTGGTTTTAGGCGCATAGCCACTCTCGCGAGTGCAGGCGCCCTGGTTTTTATGACCGCGTGCGCTCCGATGGATCTTCTTCCTCCCGGTGACGTTGTTAGCGCCGATGCCGACGCTGTTGAGAGTGGCACTGAAATTACCGATAACGATTCAAGCGAGCAAATTGCTACTGCTGAGTCCAGTAATGATAGTGAAGAGAAAATAGCAGATATATCGAGCGCTTCTGAGTCCGAAAGCGCAACCGGAGGCACCCTTATTGGCTTGAGCCTTGAAGGCATAGCGCCAGGTTCGAACATGCTCGTGGCCGACGTTAAGAATACCGGCATGGCTACGCTGCAAAAGACCGCTACCTCAGAATACGTCCTTACGCTTCCCGATACTACCTTCGATAGATTTTCAGTAGGTACCGTGGTCGCCGCGCCTGGCAGCGGGCTGTTGCGCTCAGTGCGCCCAATTGCAGAAAACACGGAAACGCGCCTGCGCATCTTCGCTCAGCCAGGCACCGAACTTCAGCTTAAGCAGAGCGGCGATAAGATTGTCGTTGCCGCTGATCTCAGGGGGCTGCCAGATGATATGCGCGCACAGGTAGCGCCTGAAAAGACGGAAGCGGCTAAAGGAGAGGCTGCCAAGGCAAAGCCGACTGAACGTGCCATAGTTACGACGACGCCCACTCACACGGCAACCAAGACTCAGGCGCCGACGGCTTCTCACACGGCTTCAAATACGCCTGCCGGCGATGCTTCGGGAACGCCTGATCCGTATGTCGCCGCGAGCGATGCGTCCGATGATACCGACCTATCAGCGCTCTTCGAAGAAGAGAAACGCTATGTCGGCCGCTTAATCTCTCTCGATTTGCAAGACACTGATATCGATAACGCGCTGCGCATCATCGCGGAAGTTTCGAACTTGAACATTATCGCCAGCGATGATGTTACCGGAAAAGTAACGCTTCGATTGATTGACGTACCGTGGGACCAGGCGCTCGACGTAATTCTTAAAACCAACGGGCTTGATAAGGTCCAAGAAGGAAACGTTATCCGAATTGCTCCGGTCGAGAAGCTGCGCCAAGAGCGTGAAGCTTTGAAGCAGGCAACGCAGGCTCAAGAAGAACTCGAACCGCTACAGGTGCGCTACATCCGAATCAGTTATGCGCGCGCGGCCGAGCTGCGTACGCTAGTGGAAGAGGTGGTAACTGAGCGCGGATCCGTCGCTTATGACGAGCGCACTAATCAGCTTATCATTAAGGATATATCGAAAGGCTTGAAAAACGCGTCAATTCTTGTTGGCAAGCTCGACCTGCGCACGCCGCAAGTGTTGATCGAAACCCAAATTGTTGAAGCGAACCGTACGCTGGTTCGTGACCTCGGCGCGCGCTTTGGATTTAATTTCCAACGCTCACCTGATTTCGGTAATCAGACTGGCTACAATTTCCCAAATACTATCGGTATAGATGGAACAACCAACAGTCCGACAGCGATAGACTCAACGCATCCGGTGATTAACATACTGCTCGACAGCGCAGATGGATCCAAGAACATTACGGCTGCTCTCGCGGCCTATGAGCAAGAAGGTCGCGCGCGCATTATCAGCCGCCCTGCCGTTTCGACGACCAATAACAAGCAGGCGACGATTCGCAGCGTTCAAAAACTCCGTGTTCGTACTCCGTCAGGCGGCGTATCGGTTGCTACCGGTACTGGCGCGTCGGCAGCGGGCGCCGCCGCAGTTGCGACTGAGCAGATCGAAGTGGGTATTGTCCTCGAAGTAACTCCGCAAGCGTCGCCGGATTACTACGTACTCCTCGACGTAAATGCGAAATCGAGTACGCTTGGCGGAACCGGTCCGGACGGAATTCCGATCGAGATCGAGCGTAGCTCGACTTCATCGGTCCTTGTTTCGAGCGGCCAGACATTTGCGATGGGTGGTATTTATAAGATCTCTGATCGCGATCAGGTGAACGGTGTGCCGTTCTTCAAAGATATCCCGGTTCTCGGCACAATGTTCCGCGATACGCAGGTGGATAATTCGGATGAAGAGTTAATCTTCTTCTTAACACCGCGCATCATCGAAGGCAGCTTCGACGACGCGGCAATGAAGGCATCGATTTAAGCGGGTGGGTATGAGTGTAGATAAACAAGGGAGAGTTATGAGCTGGTACGTACGTGGTGGAATTATGCTGATCAGCGTTGTGGCAATGGCGATGCTTGGCTGCGGTACAGCGACCAACAACGATCAGGGCGTTTCCTTTACGATGCTTGGATATAGCGTCGCAGCAAGTGCGGCTACAACGCCGGGATCCGGATCTTCTGCAGCCGCGTGTTCGACATCTCCCAATTTGAGCAGCGGTGTTTTCGCAATCGGAAGCCAGACGGAGACGTCGGGAACTACTCCTCAAGTTTTGGCCGGCGTTATTGTACGCAATAATCTTACCACGCAGTTCGTGCGTACGATTTCGGCTAATATCGATTACATCATTCCGGGTTCGCAGATTCAGCCGCCTTCTACGACGGTGCCCTATGGCGGCGTCGTAGCTCAGGCGGGTGGATTGCAGTGTGGGGTAGTTGCGGTCATTCCTCCGCAGGTGCTGTCGTGGATCAGCTTGAATCGCGAATCGTTGCCGGAGACTCCGTTTTTAGTGATTGCGCGCACGCAGATTACCGGCACAACGCAAGCGGGCGATGTGCTGACTTCGAATCCGGTCGATATCGGGTATACGGCAGTTACGGATAATCCGATCACTCCGTCCGATGACTCGGTTGATGGTCAGGGTGCCTCGGAGGCTCCAGCTGAGATCGATGACGGTAGCGGGGACGCGAGCGGTGATGTCGACGTTGATCCTGACAGTGATGCGCAGATCTAAGGTTTTTAGCGGGTTTTCAAGCGATTTAATGAGGTCAATGAGGCGATGGGCATGATGAATAGGAAATTAATAGTTTTCGGATTTATCTGGGTAGCAACGGCATCGGTCATCGCCTGTTCGAGCGGTGGCGATACGGATGGCGGCCACGCGAATGACTTGGCGGAAGATTATTCTGACGGGCATTTCGTCGCTGACGAAGATTCAGTGGGAGGAATTGAGGTTGAAGTTACCGAGCCTGAGCTTCAGGTCGCATTAATCTCTGGATTTTTCGCGCGCGCCTTTGATGCGTCGGGTAGCCCAATTCCCAATATTAAACTTTCCTGTGATAGTGAACAGGGTGTCGCTATTATCGAGCCGACCACGGGTACCGAAATTACCGACGACGGCGGACACATTAGCGGTAAGATTGGCTGCGAGCTTCCCGGAAGTTATCAGTTCGGCTGCCGTCTTCCGTCTGGGGGAGGAAACCACCGCAAATTCGTAACGATTAAATGTAAGGGACCTATTCCAAACGGCTTTAATGGCTTTGATGGAGCAGCGGGCGGCGGTCTTGGAACCGGTGGTGCGGCTGGAAATGAAGATGGAGGGCTCGGCGGCACTAATCCAAACGGCGTACGAATTGCCGATATCTCGATTTCGGACAGCGGCGATAGCAGCTCGACTACCAGCATTGATACCGTATTGAGTGATTGCGACACGGATGCGTCGACCTTTACGCCTGAACCGTTCTTCGATACGACGGTCACGCTGAAGGTAGTGAATAACTCGAACTCTAATATTCGCTTTACGGGACTTCGCTATAAGGTACCTAACGCATCTGGATCGGGTTCAGCTTCCTTTACGTCGAGCAATATTTCGTTGATCGGCGATGCGGCTCCAAACGGCGGCGAGGCGACGTTCTCATCGATTATTATTATTGACGCTAACGGGCTAGGTAAACGCTTCCACGGTGCAAGTGCAAATATCCCGTCGAGTCTTGGCTTCAGAAATGTTACCTTTACGCTTACGGGAACAAATGATCTCGGCGATACGGTAACGATTACCGGAAGTAAAGCGCTCAGTTTTGACGGCTTCAACAACTGCTAAGGCGGTTGCTGACTGGATCTTGTTGGTTGCACTGCGCGCTCCTTGAACGGTTAGCGCATGAATGAAAGACAGTCCGGCTCCGTCTCTTCCTCTGTTGTTGACGGGGAGTTTATTGGTGCGGCGGAAAAATTCCGCCTGGAAGGTTTCCACAGCGACGCATTGGTCTTGCTATTGAAGGGCCTCTCCGAAAACCCCTCTCATCATCAAGCGAGGCTTCTGCTTGCAAGAGTCTTCTTCGAACTCGGCTGTGTGCCGTTCGCATTAAACGAGCTCGCTTTTCTTTCACAGCGCTTTCCTAAGAATGAAAATCTGAAAAAGCTTATTCGCGAGCTGGGCGGAAATGTCGCCGCCGCTCAGAGCGAAAGCATGGCGGCCGTTGTCGCTGAATCGGAGATCGATTTTGATGCAATTGAAGGTCTTGAAGAGGAATAAACGCCCACATCCGTCTCTAAAGCTTGGTAAGTCATCGAGTATACAGCACTTTGGCATTTCTTGATCATTACAGCGCAGACTGTCGGGCAATCTTCTGCGGTCGCAAGGGCTAGTAATTATTTGAGTCCTATGCCACAATTCCTGCCGCTATGGACATCAAAGAACTTGAATATATTCTATCACTTCTCAAGAAAAATGACGTTACCGAGTTCGATCTTAATCGCGATGGAACGCAGGTAAAAGTTAAGCGCGGCGCAGTGCTTGAAATCGCCGGGGCAGGGGCTGCAAGCCTTCCTGCCGCTGATTTGCAGCGTCTGCTGGCTTCGATGCCTCAGTCGACCGCAGCACCGTCGGCGCCGGCTGCCGCAGCTGTGGAGTCCGCGGCAAAAAATGAGAACCTCGTCAAAGTGGATTCGCCAATTGTCGGCACGTTCTATCGCAGGCCGTCTCCGGATGCAGAACCGTTCGCGCGTGAAGGTGACTTCGTGAAGAAAGGTCAGACGTTGTGCATTATCGAAGCTATGAAGCTTATGAATGAAATCGTTGCGCCTTGTTCTGGACGGATTGATAAGGTGCTCCTTGCCGACGGACAGGTAGTCGAGTTCGGTGAAGTTATCTTTCTGATCGATCCCGATAATTAACGGTCCGAAGCAACTCGATTTTTTCCCATGACCACGCCTCCTTTTAAAAAGTTGTTGATTGCGAATCGCGGCGAAATAGCGTTGCGCGTGATTCGCGCTTGTCATGAGCTCGGGATCAAGACCGTGGCGATACATTCCCGAGCGGACAAGGACGCACTACATGTTAAGCTTGCGACTGAGAGCGTCTGTATCGGTCCGGCCGCGGCTAAAGAGAGCTACCTTAATATTCCGGCGGTCATGTCCGCCGCGCTTGCGACTCACGTCGATGCGATTCATCCGGGATACGGCTTTTTAAGCGAGAATGCGGGTTTTGCGGAAATCTGCGGCAGCTGCGGCATAACATTCGTCGGCCCTACCGTGCGTAGCATGCGTATCATGGGCGATAAGGCTCGCGCGCGTCGCGCCGCGGAAAAGGCGGGCGTGCCGACCATTCCTGGCGACAGTCAGGGATACCTCGACGCCCAGGAAGCGCTGGCGATTGCTGAAAAAGTAGGCTTCCCAATTCTTTTGAAAGCGTGTGCCGGCGGTGGTGGCCGCGGTATGAAAATAGTGCGCAACAGCGAAGAGTTCGTGACGACTTTCAGCACGGCACAGCGTGAAGTCGAAGCCGCATTCGGCGACGGCAGTCTGCTGGTGGAGAAATATCTTCCTAAAGTGCGTCACGTCGAAGTGCAGGTCGCAGGCGATCAGTTCGGAAACGTAATTCACCTTGGCGCTCGCGATTGCTCGATTCAACGCCGTTATCAGAAGATCATTGAGGAGTCGCCATCTCCCGGGCTTCCTGACAAGCTCCAGCAGCGGATCTACGATTCGGCGGTGGATCTCGCTAAATCAGTGCATTATACCAACGTTGGTACAATGGAATTTCTGGTCGATGTGGAGTCTCAGGAATATTATTTCATCGAAATGAATACGCGTCTTCAGGTCGAGCATCCGGTTACCGAGCTTGCCACCGACACTGATCTAGTGAAGGAGCAGATTCGCCTTGCGGCCGGCCTGCAGCTTTCACTTACGCAGGACGATATCCGCGTTTCCGGGCATACTATTGAAGTCCGTGTGAATGCCGAAGATCCGCGCACCTTGGTGCCTAGTCC
>CAYTAW010000163.1:1360-7618 GCA_964435675.1 uncultured Bdellovibrionales bacterium | reverse complement strand
CAATTGTTTTCCCCAAGACGAGAAGCCTCTCAAACACGTTGATTCCTCGAGCAGTTACGTTATTTGGAAAGCGCACACACTCGACGAGCTGCGCGGCACAGCTCGTCTTGTTTTCATAATTCGCGATTTCAAAGAGTGCATACCGCGGCATACATCATACGATATGGATCAATTCGAGACGTGCTTCAAAGAGTATCTTGATCTGCTTCAGTTCTATGACAGTCATCAAAAACCAAAATTGCTAATTTATTATGAAGAGCTTTTGGCGTCGTGCGTAGATACCGCAATTAAGCTTGCGGCATTACTTCCCGACGTGCGCCGAGATTTAGTGGCCGAATTTGCAAACAATGCAGACCGATACAAAAGAATAAATACCCTTGCAACGGGAAGGCGATGGGCTGGTTGTGTCAGCGATTTTCAGCCGGTGTATCACTATCGACTCTTGAGTGATGACCAGCGAAGGCTCCTACACTCAACGGCAAAGCGCGTATTTGAGAATTATCCCGCCCATCTCAATAAATATTTGAAACCGTATTGGGATCCGCGCTTCAGCTAAATATGATTCTAGCACAAATGTTCTCGCTTTGCGTCCAGTTGCGATCAAGCAGTTGGCGGATCAAGCGGCACCGACGGCGCCCGAATTAGGTATCATTCAAATATAGCTGATAGATTCGGCCAAACTACGGCTCCTCTTTTAAGAACACTCACACGAGCTCAAATACCACCACGACGCGCGCCACCGTGGTCTGCGTAAACACCCTGTAAATTCAGCCTTATCTTATTATTGCTCAGTTCGCCTCTCCAGGCGTATATTTAAAAAGGCACTGTGAGGCTAGCATTTTCTTTGGTGGGTTTATGAAATACAAAGTGAGCAAATTATTAAAATTGATGGCAGTTATTCCTTTTTTTGTTGCATGTTCTACGACGCAGCAGGCCGACTCGGTTACGAAATCCGGATTCCTTGGTGATTACTCACAGCTCAGAAAAGGTGAGGACGGCCAACCCCTGCTCCGCTACATCAATCCACGCACTCGGTGGCTGCAGTATAAAAAAGTTATAGTTGAGCCGGTTCGCGTTTATGCCGGCAAAAAATCAAAGTTAGCTTCGGCCAACACGGAAGAGCGTCAAGCCCTCGCTACATATTTTGGCGCGGCAATTCGTGAAAACCTCAAAGACGACTATATGCTCGTCACTAGCCCAGGCCCGGATGTAATGAGAATCAGGGCGGCGATTACCGACGCGGACAGCTCAATGGTTCTCCTAAATACCGTCACTACGGTTATGCCGATCGGTTTGGCGGTTAGCACTTTGAAAAGAGCGGTCACCGGTTCCGATACCTTTGTCGGAGAGGCGCAGGCGGAAATGGAGATTTCTGATTCCTTAACCGACGAACGCCTCGGCGCAGCCGTTGATAAAAGGTACGGGACCAAGGCGCTCCGTTCGAAGTTCGGCGCCTGGAATGACGCTCAGGCGACCTTTGATTACTGGGCCGAACAACTTCGGGAACGCCTCCTCGAACTAAGAAAGAAAGAACTGCCGAGACGATAAAAGGTATAGGCGCAACCGGCAACGGAGAGCGCTGAACTGAACATACGTATTTTTCTTAGAAAAAGAGCCGCACCATCCAACAAGGTGCGGCTTTTTTGTTTTGCGGCACGGACTTACACATTAGCGGCGTGATTTATTCTTTTTCTGTAACCGGCAACTTTCGAGCGAGCGACTTAATAAGTGGCCCGACACCGATGTCCCCACGCATTGGTGAGGATGGTCCTCTTGTTTTAACTCGCAATGTTAAGGTTATTAGGAGTTTTTATGTCCAGCATGTCCCACGATCCTCGCCCGAATTCTCCGGCAGAAACACCGCGTGTCGAACCGCCAATTACCGCCGATCCCGCAGCCGCAATCCCAAATGACTTCAGGACGCAGAGTCTGGGCACCGGGAATTTCCGCGAAGCGGTACAAACTCCGCCACCGCTCGTATTTTCACAAGCGGCGGTTAAGGAACGATACCCGGTCCTTCAAGACGTCTCGGGTGTTGTTAGTGGAATTTTTGGCGGGGACGCAGAGATTAGCAGGTTAAAGCCGGGACAGGCAGAGGCAATAGTTGCGCTCTGTAAAGAGCTAAAAATGACCCCACCGTCAATCGAGGGCGATGGTCGGTCGGTGAATTTCTATAACGATACAACTACTCGAGACACTATCGATTGCAAGATTGGCGTGGTTGCAACGACCGATATAGCAAGAGATCCAGACTACCGAGGCGGTGACTCAAAGTTCGCGGAATTTTGGAGAAACACAGGGCGTCGAATGGGATTGATTCCTTCACACGCCACAAAAACATACGAGGAAGTAGTCGCAGAAATGAAAGAAGTTCCCAGCGGAAAACTCCATACCTACTTAATTGATTGGTACCACGAACTTCGTGCCAACACTCGCGGTACATTCAACGTAGTTGGCACAGCACATAAACTTTTAATTATGCACATCAATCGTTTAACGGACATGGGGCTGCTGCACGGCGATGAGCTCGAGCGCTGGTTGCCTACGTTAAAAAACTGCGCGGCGCGCCGGCTTTATTAATCGATGTCGATGATCAGGGGATCCTACGTTTCCAGGGAAAACGGCGTGAAGTTCGTATTCCGATCGTAGAAATCCTCCTGCTCGGCGCGCTTCAAAAATGCGACGACGCGATAAGTCACGGGCGTGTTGATAACCTCCCAAAAAACTTTCATCAGGTAATTTGCCGTCATGATATCGAAAATCATTTGATTCGATAATACGCCGAAAAATGCCGTAGGATAAAAAATAAGCGAATCAACGCCCTCACCAACTATGGTTGAGCCAATCGTACGAAGCCAAAGGAATTTACCCTCCGTCGCAATCTTTAACTTGGCGAGCACATATGAATTGCAGAATTCGCCGCAGCAAAATGCCAGCAGCGAGGACATGGCAATCCGCGGGGTAGCGCCAAAGATCTTCTCTACAGCCGCCTGATTCTGGTAGCCCGGGGCCGGAGGGAGCGAAACGATAAACCACGACATGAATGATGCAAACGCCAAAGCCGCAAATCCGGCCCAAACTACCTTACGCGCGCGGGCATACCCATAAACTTCTGTGAGAACGTCGCCGAAAATATAACTTAAAGGAAAAAAGAATATTCCGCCGCCAAAGGTAACACCCCAAAGATGAGTGACCTTCGCTACGCCGATTACGTTCGAGCACAGCAAAACAGTGACGAACGCCGCCATTACAAGATCATAATAACGGTAAGATCGCCGTTCCATATATTGCCGTGATCGTTTCTGCCGCCGCGCCTAATCGCCGTTACCTGAGTCAATCGTTTACGGTCAAGCTCTTGCCGAACGGTTTCTTCGGACCTCTTCAGCGCTTGCCCATCATGTGCGCTTCTTCGACGCGGTGTGGTCCCGAATGTTATTAATTACGTTCTGACGCAGTTTTTTATTATAGGCAACGCGAGGATACTCCGCGGTTACCCAGGAATCAAACATTCCTGAATTAGCGCACTCGACATAAGCTATTGAAATTATTGAGCCAAAAGAAAGACGGGATACCGCAGCGCGCAATCATTCTTATGCTCGAAGCAGATCAGCCAGATCCGCAGATATATATAGGAAGGAATAGTAATTGCAAATCGAGGGAGTGAAAACTATGGGTCGCGCCATTTCAAGTTTTTTTCGCCATCAAGCCGCCGCCATCCCCCACTCGCGTGACGATTCTGAAAGCCCTCCAACTCGCAAGATTACGGTAATGTACTTTGGACTTCCTCAGTTAGTCTCCGGAGTTCTCTTTTACAATTTACTCGGTCTTGAAGCCGCACTTGTCGTAGTAGCGACGATGCTCCTTTTCGGAAAACGAAAAGAACTTGAAACCAACGGACAAACCGGATTCTTCATCGTTCGTAAAAAGACTCGATTTGAGAAAAGCCGGACACGACTTGTTCTCGATTTAATAGGCTTTTTTCTCGCGCTCCTCCTGTGCATCGCGGGAATATGCATGTTTATCGAGACAAATGATCTGATTGCACTAGGAGGCATCGCGCTCTTCGGCTCATGTTGCTGGATGCTCCTCAAAAATATCAGAATGAATTACCATTCCTGACATTACGCGCTAAGGAAACAGAAAAAACTGCATAAATCGCGCCTACCAAATGAAGCTCGACACTCGCTTTTGATGCGAACGGGGATCTCGATGAATAAAAACCGGGGTTTTTGGCGGAGTGTGTTTTTCCAGGTCTTCAAATCGATGCGAAATATGCGTCAGATCATTCCGTGAAGCGAATCTTAAAAACTACCTTCTCTTTTACTTTCAACGTGGGAAGAGCTTTCTATGAGCATCAATAGGAGAAACGTAACATTCATCGTAGCTGATAAATTTAAAAATTCGGAATATCAGGTGCCCAAAGAAACGTTAGAAAAGGAAGGCGCAATTGCCAAAACGATCTCAATTAAATTAGGCGAAATCAAAAGTTGAAAAGATAGGGATTGGAGCGAAGCAATTCAGGCCGAACTTGCAATCAGCGCGGCAAACCCCGACAACTTCGATGCCGTCGTTCTCCCGGGCGGCGTTATGAATCCTGACATCCTGCGCCAAGATGAAAGAGTTCTTGAATTCATTTGGGCAATATACGAATCGGGCAAGCCGGTCGCTGCAATCTGCCACAGTCCGTGGACATTGATTGACGCCGGGCTCGTGAATGGAAAAAAGATAACCTCTTATAAGAGCCTGCGCACCGATCTCGAAAATGCCGGGGCAGAATGGGTAGATCAAAGTGTGGTTGTCGATAATAGACTGATAACGAGCCGTACGCCGGAAGACTTACAGGACTTCTGCCGCACGCTCATCGAAGAGATCGAAGAAGGGGTCATGAGCGCCAATCGGGGAGCATGGAAAGCAGAATGTAGCGAGCGTGAATACCGGAGGCGCCAGGTCTGGGGCTTGACCACATAGTCGGGTATTGAGGAACAGTAATGTTTCCCATCGACTGTACGGGAATGTTGCATAGTGCGGCCCACTTTCCTACAGTGGAGCTATGTCTTTACCTCAGCAATTCTCGTCCGCGTTGACGCCGTTTTCCGAAGCAACCGCTTTTCCGGGATATGGACCAGAACTCGCCGAAATCGGCGGGGAACTTGAGCGCCGTTCGCAATTAGACTTGGGCATAACGGTACTTCCGAAAATATCAAATGTTACCGTGGAGCATATTCGCGAGCGTTTTCCGACGGGCCCGGTCGTCGTCTGTGATTTTTACATTGTCGGCATTGAAAAAGGACTCGAGCATCCCTGGGGCTACCGGCTTAACGGGATCGACAACATCGACCATCACGCGCCGCGCCCGATTATGACCCAGGCAATCTCCAGTGGGAATCAATCCTGCATGTACGTCGAAACAGAAGGGCTTCCGTCAGCGTCCACTCCCGTCGTTATCAACCATACGGATTGCGACAGCACGGTTTCTTCTCTAACGGCGCGCGGACACATTCCACCCCATCCGGTCTTCCAGCGCGCAGTGCTCTGCGCCGATCACACGCTCGAGCGCGAGCCGATCGCGGATCTGCTGCAAGCGCTGGAACCCGCGCAAGATCTCGTGCTATGCGCCCGCTCGTTAGCGGCTCTTCTTCAGGGGAAGGAACTTCCTTCCGAGGCTCTTCCCTATATCGAGCGCAGTGACGCGGAACGACGGCTTGCCGCCGCGTGTTTTGAGCGAGGCAGTTATGAAGAGCGCGCCGGCGCGGTGCTTCTTCTCTCTGACTCTCCTATTGAAAGCAGCTTTGTAGTTCCGCTTTTTCCTGAAGCTGCCGTGGTAATAAACGCCTTTCCTTCGAGACTGCAGGTTGAAGGAGCGCCTCGCTGGGATGTAAAGATTCGGCTCGGCCAGCACGTTCCAGCGGGTGTCACGCTCGACACACTCGGCGTCAAACAATTCGACTCTAATTTCGGCGGACGATGGAATGCCGGATCGACATCGCGCGCAGGGGGAACAACACGAGCTCCTCAGGAATTCTTAAATTTCATCGCTGAAAAGTTAGCGTCGCGATAACTGAAATAACAAACCGAGATAGCGGCACGCTTACGGCGCCGCTATTCCCCATTATATCTTTTGCTGCTGCAAAAATATTGAATGCTCGATACGCGCAAAGAAGTTCTGATAATAGAGCGGGTCTTCAATTTCACGAACTTCTATAGTACCGCCGCGATTGTCGATCACCTTGTCCTGGAACGTTATGCGAACACGCACCG
>CAYTAW010000163.1:0-1350 GCA_964435675.1 uncultured Bdellovibrionales bacterium | reverse complement strand
GTACGGAGCGATTGTCGCGTTCGCCTCGGTGCTCCGCATTTTTGCCCATCGCTCACCGTCTTCATCGAACACGTTCCTCAAGAATCCCTGTAATCCGCTATTCGGCGCCAAATCGACCTCCTTACTTGCGGTAAGGAGCCCAAGCTGGCTCTCCGCGTTTTTGACGATAAAGCCCTCATCCTGAATAGCATTAAGCACAGCGCGCATGACGATGGTGGTATCGCTCGTCTGAAATTCACGCGTTTGTAATTCGCGAATTTGCAGTGTGCTCCGTGCCGGTTTTGGCGGCTGCGAAATGCAACTCGTCAAAAACAACGTGAAGATGATCACCAATTGGATGCGCACGTAATGATGCGGTTTTTGTACTGCCATAATAGTCCTTAGAAAGTGCTCGAATGATACGTCGCGGAGTTAACCGTACCCGCCTTCGAGTATTTGATTACCACGGTAAGTGTTTTCTGCGTCGTAGCACTTGCGCCGGCAGCCTGATCGTATCCCCCGCCCACTAATGCTACGATGAGCGTCGAGCCTGCCGGAATTCCCGCGCCGACACCGCCGCGATAGCCTGCGTCCGAATTGGAGTACGACGCTTGCGTGGCGATTTTGTGATAAATCCACGTCTCAAGGCCCTCCTCGTCACGGGTCACGATATTAGGCGAACCAAGCGCCTCGGCCACTTGATCCTGATACATCCCCTGGCGGATCTCCTTCTGAACAACGCCGACAGTCAGCTCTCTCTCAGAATTCGAATGAACGTCCTCCAAGTGATTACGCGCTGATACGCAGCCACTTCCGATTAGCGCCGAAGCGGCAAGTACGCAGATTCCTATTTTTTTCATAACATCCTCACTTCTTAAATAAATCGAAATTGTCCGCTGCGTTACCGCCAGTGCACCCGATTAGGCTTATCATCGTCATCATCATCGTCGTCGTCATCCAGTGGTCCCGAACCTCTATTGAAGAGAACGCCCGTGCCGCGGCTGCCGCCAGCGCACCCTGATAGCACCGCTGTTTCGAACATGAGCAACGATGCAATTAATAGTAGTACGATTGTTTTCTTATTCATTTCCCCCCTCGCGATTTAAATCTTCTGATACGCTGAAAGATCCGACCACCACGCGTCCTCCCCCTTTCTCGCGAAAAAGACTGGGGTTCGAATCCTTATCTAGCTGAGCCAAATAATCTCTAATTTTTTGATGGAACTCAGAGCCAAGCTTTAAAATATACTCACGCACCTCGGGAATTTTTCCGGCGCAGATATTATCGTAGACCGTCGTGAAGTGGAGATTCGGAACTTCGGGCGCGTTATAAATATTTTCTTCGACCGCACGGATAAGATCTTCACTATCT
>CAYTAW010000162.1:0-7762 GCA_964435675.1 uncultured Bdellovibrionales bacterium | reverse complement strand
AATATGTCGAGGTCTGACGCTAATGAGGAGGGTGCAAATAGAAAGCACGTGGTGAATTGAAGGGAGCTTTCATTATTGACTACAGCGTGCACTTCGAGCGTTTGGGGGAAATCAGTTTCGGCCCACGAGATGGCGTCGGACACCCTATCTGGGGCGAGTAAGGGGGAAGTGGAGAACAGCAACGGCGCGCCATTTGAAAGAGTTGTTAGGCCCGCGTGATGTATGCGCGGCGATCGCGGAAATCCCTGAGCCTCGACCGCACGGGCAATCACCCGTGTCTGCTGCTCTATGAAAACATAAGAAGTCAGTTCGTAAATCCGCTTTTTATTCTGTGCCGAATGCAGATTTGCATGTATCAGCAAATATACGGGAATAGCGCTTAGCGCTATTGCTGCAAGCGCTGAATATAACGAGCAGATACCCCGTGTCCTATCTACTTCTTTCATAACTGCGCTAATTCAAGAGTTCGAGAAGACTCGCTGGCGCAAAGCACGACATTGAGCTTGGGGTAGGGAAGAGAGCAGGGCGACGATCGGCGCGGCTTAGTGCCGGGAGTCTCGAACGCCGCGTCGAGATAGATTGAAACAGCCCTATTTCCGCAGTGTAATTCGATTGCCATCGCGCCGAGTGTTCCCGCGGCAAGCATTGCGCAAATCACCGTGAATAGCAGAGTGCCCGTCAATTCCATAGCTCAGCATCGAATCCTGACGCGTCCGCGCAGCGATAATGTTAGCGCGCATTCTTTGTCGCCGTTACGTACGGTAATCCGGCCAGGTGAAACCAGATTGTTAGGGTATGCGTGGACCCGGTTGTCTACCGTATTGATCTGTACGCTCAGCGCAGGATTGATTGCGATAGATCGAATTGGGCGAGAGGGGTCGCTGCGCGTGATTAAGACGGCACGGTATCCTATGGCGCGGTTTCCCATCATACGAAGTGTCAATTGGCAGCGATAGGTTTGAGAAAGAGTTACAATCTGTCCCAATAGGTCGCCCAGCCTGGACGTTGCGTCGTTCACGACTAGGTTCTTTTTTATTTCGGCATAACGCGGTGCTGAAACTGCACTCAAAACTGCAAAGATTGCGATCGCGGCGCAGAGTTCGAGTAGCGTGCGGCCCAGTTGGTAGTCATGCATGAATAATATATCGGTACTAAGCGCCGAGAGTTTCGCGGTACCATGGAATTGGGCAGCAGGGCCTATATTGAATGCGAGTTGCCCAATACAGCGGTGATTTTTAACGGGCGGGGAGTGCCGTCTCGTTTAATCGTACGCTCGCAGCAGTTGGCGCTCCGTAACGTGTTTGGGTGGTTGGGTATTGGTGCGGCGTTGACGTGCGCTTTTAATCTGCAATAATCGACTCGAATTTTGTTTGTGCAGGTACAACTCGCTATGACTCCCAGCTCCGGTTCGTACGAATTTGGAAATTTATTTATCGAACAGCTTGATGCTCCGCTTTGCGGGGCGATAGCGGAAAAAGTTGATACGCCATGTCGCGTATATTTCCGTGACGCTCTGGTGCGTACTGCCCAAAGCGTGCTTGGCATTCCCAACGCGTACGGTTTGAATGTGCGTTTTGCGATGAAGGCAAATCCACTTTCGGCGGTCATTCAGATTTTTCATCGCGAGGGACTTCATATTGATGCAAGCAGTCAATATGAAGTCGCGCGCGCTTTGGAAGCCGGAATACCTGCGTCGCATATACAGCTCACCGCGCAGGAGTGGCCCCGCGATGATGAGATACTAAAAGACTATTTTGCCAGGGGGGTAATATTAAATCCGTGCTCATTGCATCAGTTGCGCCGTTTCGCCGCCTTGTTTCCCGGCGCCGAAGTGGGCTTCAGAATTAATCCCGGATTGGGTTCCGGCGGCACAAATAGAACTAATACTGGGGGAGTTAGTTCGAGTTTTGGAATTTGGCACGAGAGCTTGGGGGAGGTTTTTGAAGTCATACAAACTGCCGGCCTTACGGTTACCCGTCTTCACTCGCATATCGGCTCGGGTTCTGATGTTGCGGTTTGGGATCGCTGCGCCGAGCTAACGCTGGGAATCGCGGCGCGAATCGTTAAAGAACTTCCGACGGCTAATTCGCAACTCCGCGTAGTCAATCTGGGCGGTGGGTATAAGGTCGCGCGCACGCCGGACGAGAAACATACGGATATTCATCTTGCCTTTCGCTCGATCGAGCAAAAATTCAGGGAATTCGCCGAACGTTTCGGTCCCAAGCTTCAGCTTGAGATTGAACCGGGAACCTATCTCGTTGCGCACGCGGGAGCGCTGCTTTGCCGCGTGCAAGACTATGCCGAGACCGGAAGCGAAGGCTACAAATTTTTGAAAGTTGACGCCGGAATGACCGAACTACTGCGGCCGTCATTATACGGAGCGCAGCACGATATTAAATTAGTATCAAGTTTGGCGAGTCATACATCCGCACCTCACGATGAATATGTAATCGTCGGACACTGCTGCGAAAGCGGTGATATCTTTACGCCTGCACCGGGTTCCCCAGAAGAGTTGAAGGCGCGGCCGTTGCCGCGCGCACAGATAGGAGACTATATTGTTATCGGTGGTGCCGGCGCATACGCGGAAGGGTTTTCAGTCGATCACTATAATTCTTTCCCGGCTCCTGCGTGCGTGCTGGTCGACAGCGGCCGCGAAATATCGGTGATTCGCCCGCGACGCCCGTTTGCGGGATGAAGACATCAAAATGTGAGTGAGCTCAAATGCGTCGCGCAGGCGCGCACAAAGGCTTCGGTCTTTCCGAACGATTCCGATTTAATGCTGGCCGCCTCGTCCATATAAATTGCGCGATTTATTTCGAGCATAACAGCTTTGATACTTGGATCTCGACGGTAAAATGTCATTGGAACGAGCGCGCCGCTAAATGGCGAGTCCTGACTAACCGAATAGCCGAAATCGCCCGCAAGCGCAGCAATTCTTTGGTAAATCTCTGGTGGAGTATGAAAGGGATCGGTGCCCACACAGACATCGGGCCTATCGCCTTTGGGGTTGATTTCATACGCGAGAGGCCGCTCTGGGTAGGAGTGGCAATCGACGACGATACAGTATCCGAATTTTTCCTTTATTGCGCTTGCCGCATCGGTGAGCAGCTGATGATGGAACCGATAGTGTTGGAGAAGTTCGTCGCGTTCGCCAATTAGCAAGTCGCGTCGCAGCTGCTCGCCATCGGTTGTCTTCTGGTAGATGACGCCCATGCCGACTTTGGCCATTACCTCTTGCGCATCGTCTTCGAAGCGCTCTGGATCGACGATAAATCGATTTAGATCAAAGACGACAGCGCTGCCGCCGAGTTCGACAATCGGGTTGTACAAGTCTTCCGTAAACCAATCCGTCAGCAGACGTATCTCTTCCTTAAGCGCCGAATCGCCGAGTACTATCTGCGAGCGAAAGCGCGCCGAGATTTCGCTCGAATTATGGGGGATATGGGCCAACAAGGGGATTTGCGGCGACGTATTGATAAGGCGTGAGTACTGTCTAGCCATTGTTCTCATTCCGTTTGATCTGCCGGGTGGGCTCCAGATGCATAATTATAACATCGGGCGTACCGAAACGCTCATAATTCCATCCATCGGGAGCGAGTGCTGGATCCCATTTCGAGCGAAATACTTCGCGGAAGCCGAAGTGATTATACAGGCGCGGCAGCCGTCCATTGATGTCGAAGCATGACGCTTCGGTGGCACCCAATGAAATTGCCGAATTTAAAAGAATATCGGCATATCCGCCGTTCAGTGCAAAAACCGAGGTCAGCTCGCCTCTGGAGCTGATCCCAAATCCGGCATCGTTGGAAAAGGAGAGGAAAAGTCGCGTGCCCGTATTGTTATAGTCTTCCAAAGAATAAGGGGTGAGCATCAACTTTTTTTCAGGCTTGAGCATTTCCCGACACTCGATGAATAGTTCACGCTGCTGGCGTGTTTCGCACGGGTTGAAAAAAAAGTCGAAAGTGGGCGATGTGTGCGCACGGCGGATTTTGTCGGCTAACGAGGGGTCGAGAAAAACCTCCGTATTGAGCGATGGCGGTTTCTGCTCGCTCGGCTTTGGAACTTTAGATTCGTACATCTATCGTTTCCTAATTAAACAAATGCGGCGCTTTCAGAGATAGCCGGTCTCGGCTCGATCAATTAGTAAGATCGCACCCCAAGCAGTGCGTGCTTTGGCAGAACGCGCTGCGTTAAAATTCACCGCAGCAAAATTCACCGCGGTATACTTCACTACGTCAGAAGGAGCACGCGTTATCAGAATGAGAGTGTGAAACGGAAAAGGAGCGAAGAGCCGGGCATGGAACCGACTGCAGCTTTGGCCAATTTCACCCTCATCTTCCAGATATTGCGCGCAAATTAATCTGCGCACGGTCTGCCGGAGTTGGCACCTAGTCATTACGAATTGCGCGCTATGTCAGCGCGCATCGCTCTGTTGGTTGCCGAGGCTTCATCGGGCCGGTCCCTCTGCCTCTCTGGATAAGAGCCATGCTCAATGTATGGTATGGCGAGGGCGCCGTCAAGCCGACGCCGTTATGAATTTGGAATATCGGGATTAGGTTCAATCAAAATAAAATCCTGCGCGCTTTGATCCGCAATTAGTTTTTGCGGATTAGCAAGCGCGGTTTTTAGTTCTGAGATGATATCGTTATTGAGCATCAAAAATAATCCCTGACACAATTCGCGCAGAGAATACTCGGTGAGTATTGAAAGCGGCAACTTTGTCGTTTGCTGTCCAATCGAGCGGTGATTAAGGCGGAATATGATATGTTTCTTCTCCATGCGCTGGTAAAGAGCTTTCATTCCATCGCCCTGATCGCGCAAGCTCTTAGGCGTGCAGCCGCCCAATCCGACGAGCGTGTCTGTCACAGTGCCTTGATATCCAATCATCCGCTCATCTCCGATTCCCACCGGATTTTCATCGAGCCCGAAAGACACTGAAAGGCTTTTCTCCGAAAGCGGCGCGTTGCGGTGATGGTTTTTCATCACGCATCCGGCAAATGTGTAGCCATTTTTGGAGCAGGACACGCTTTTCCAGGGCGCCAAGTTGGGGGAGACAAAGTACCAGCCGGTGACTCGATTTTCCACGCTCTGAAAAAGATCGCATACGTCGTTGAATTCTCGTTTGATCAATTCATATTTTTGAGCCCAGTCAACGTACAAGTTCTCGACCGCTTCTTGCGCCGCGCGCGTCGACTCGTATTCGCGCTGCTCAAGGACGCGGATAAATTCATTGAATTGATTTTCGCAGGCCGCCTGGCGCTCACGCACGAACACCGAACGCATAAATTCTGAGGCGCCTCTCAAGGAAAGCGAGCTGGCGGTGCGCGGACGACTATCGTTGGAGCTGTTTGACACAGATTAATATACTACAGCATTCAGGGGGCTGAGCAAGTCGCCGACGTCGGAGATGGATAGAAAAAGGTTGTATATTCTAAGGCTTATCTCGGGATTGGGATTCTACATCGGAATTGTAAATTGGATAATAGATTGCCGTGATCGACGACAGTCGACAGTTTTTAGTTTCGATGGGATGAGACTAGTTAAGGTTGGCTGAATAGGCCGAGATCGACGCAACTGGCGATAGACCGTGGGTATTACCGTTTTGATTTCTTAAAGGGCTGCTCCCAAACCGGGACACCCATTATGCGCTTACTTTGCCGAGCAGACTTGAATATTTAAGCTTTTCAGAATCTCCAAGCTTCGAGCTGAGGAATGATGCGGTTTTAGCGCGGATTTGAGCGGCGGTGGCATTCGCGGCTTCGGTTCCGATATCAGCGTCTTGAATGCGTGCGGCAGCCGCCAACTCATTTATCTTGCTTTCTTGGTTGCTATTGTCCGAATACTGAAGACGCGCGCTAATCGCACCGAGTTGACCTTGTTGTTGGGATAGGGAAGTGAGCGTATTTTGCAGTCCGTCGAGGGCGCTTTGCGCCGCCGATTGAGTCGATATGTCACTGGGTAATCCGGCAAGAATTGAGGAAACACCGGAGCCTTCTGTCTGTAATGACGAGTTTCCGCTGCCATCCGTGCCGACCTGATACGTTGTTGAGCTTCCGCTTAATACGTTTACGCCATTAAATTCGGTTGTTTGTGCGATGCGTGAAGCCTCGTCTTGGAGCGCGCTGTACTCAGCTTGGAGCGAACTGCGTTGGTCGTCTGAAAGTGTGCCGTTGGCGGCCTGCGCTGCAAGTTCGCTCAGGCGAATTGAGATATCGCTAATCTGTCCAATCGCGCTCGAGGCTATTTCGGTCGCTGACTGCGCGTAGCCGGCGTTTCGGGACGCGACATCACGAAGCGATGCTTTTGATTCGAGCGCACTTGCGATTGCCAAGCCTGCGGCGTCGTCGGTCGCGCTGTTGATGCGCTTGCCGCTGGCAAGTCGGCTGGATGACTTATCGAGAGATTTGAGTGACTGATTAAGTTTAATATTGATATTGCTTGCGCTGGTGATGAATGAGCTTGTCATGGGTCGTACTCCTTTTACACGAAGCGATTGTTCCTGTGCGTCGGTAAGGAAGATCGGAAGATTCGGACGCGAGGATTAGGATACGGCGCGCCATTTAATCTAGGTATTTTAAGGGGTTATGTGGAGGAGAGCGATTGCGGTATAAGAGCGCGTGGGAAAAGGTGAGCCAAGACCATTCGATGCGCGCGCGGTGTCAGGAAAACAAAATGAGTAACGGCCGCGAGGACCTACTGCTGATTTTGATTTACTGTTGCCGGAGAAACGCCGAGGGTTTTTGCAATTTTACTCCGAATGTATAACTCGTAGCCGTCAATTTTGCCGTCCGCGTTTATTATGGCATCAACAATCTCTAAGATTGCCTCGCGTTCCGATTGTTTAAGGTTTTCCCGGAGCAGCTCGCCATAGCTAGCGGTACCGCGCAGATTTGCGAGCGTTAAGTTAGCCTGATTTATGAGCTGGCTCACATCCGTGCGGTTCGTGCCTAAGATGCTCTTCAGCCCCGAGGCAATCAGTTCATATTCATTTTGATCGAACGTTTGATCCGACCCCGCCAGCTCAACCAATAAAACAGTCATCGCCAATTCCAACTCTTGGGTAGTCGCCGGACGTTTACCCTTGAGCTGCTGTTGGTAGGTGGCAATTTGTTCGCGGTGGTTACTAAATGCCGCGCTCATCTGTTCGGAAAAATTGGGATTTTTTGGGTTGCTCATAAAGCTCGTCTATCAAATAACCTTGACCGGTTAGCTGCGCGGGTAAAATAATGAAAGGAGGCGGAAAGCAGGCCCGCTACGCTGCCTATAATAGGTTATGCTGAAAATTTTGATCAGGTGATTTAGATGAAAGTCGTTATTGTCAGCGGCGATCGCTATCTTACCGATAATATTCGCCGTCTCGTTCAAGCCGAGCATTTATTTGCAATCAGCACCGATAAAATCGAACGCATTCTTGCTGAGATGAAAACGGTCGGCCGTATCGCCATCGTTGATATGGAGATGGAGGCAATTCAAGAGCGCGGAGTGCTTAAGCGCATAATTAATATTGCGCGCATTAGCGGTAACCTCGTTGTCTGTATATGTCCGAATCAGGATGAGGATTTGAAAAAGCTCGCGCGCTCGGTGCGCGCGGATGAGATTTTTCTGCGTTATGATCTTGAGACTCGTTTTAAGGAATATCTAAAAGAGATATATCAAGAGAGTTCAGTTAAGAAGTAGGGGGGCGAGTTCCAACTCTACGAAGTCTGAAGAGCAACGATATCTTGTATATCAATCATTCCAACCGGCTTTCCCGCCTCATCTGCGA
>CAYTAW010000161.1:3766-7809 GCA_964435675.1 uncultured Bdellovibrionales bacterium | reverse complement strand
CATTAATCCAATCTGCTCTCCGCGACCGAAACCTCGACGGCTGGCTCTTCTTCGATCATCATCATCGAGATCCCCTTTCTTATAGAATCCTTGGTTTAGCTGATGAGGCGCACGTTACCAGACGGTGGTACTATCTAATTCCAGCCCACGGTGACCCCGAAGGGCTCGTTCACCGCATCGAACCACATACGCTTGATAGCGTACCCGGCAAAAAGTTGACGTATGCCGGTTGGGATGAGCAGCACGCAGGGCTCAAAAAACTTATCGCCGGGAAAAAACGCCTCGCCATGCAGTATTCTCCGCAATGCGCAGTTCCCTACGTTGCGACAGTGGATGCGGGAACTGTTGAGCTAGTCCGGGCGACTGGGGCGGAGGTGTCGAGTTCGGCTGACCTGGTGCAGTTATTTGAAGCCCGACTCTCACCGCAAGCCGTTGCGTCTCATTTTGAAGCCGGCAGGAAGGTCGACCTAATACGAGCGCAAGCATTCGCGTTAATTAGTGAGAAGACCCGAAGCAAGCAAACGCTGAGTGAGTATGACGTAAAACAGTTCATCCTCAATCGCTTCGAAGCGGAGGGATTGAGAACTGAGCATGGCCCCGACATTGCGGTAAATCAAAACTCATCAAATCCGCACTACGACCCGCGCCCCGATCAATCAGCACAGATTAAATCGGGGGATTTCGTGCTAATTGATATGTGGGCGAAGCTCAAAATTCCCGGTGCGATTTACTATGACATCACCTGGACCGGCTTTTGCGGCGACACTGCCCCCGAGGATATCCGCTCGGTCTTCGAGATCGTCAAGGGCGCGCGCGACGCCGCAATTGAGGCGGTGCAGCAGAGATTCGCCGCGAATACTCCCGTTTGCGGCTTCGAGATCGATGATGTCGCTCGAAGCTTCATTAGCAAGCGCGGATATGGCGCTTACTTTTTTCATCGCACCGGGCATTCAATCGGCGCTTCCGTGCACGGAAATGGCGCCAACATTGATAATCTTGAATCGCACGACGATCGGCAGCTTCTTCCATGGAGTTGTTTTTCGATCGAGCCCGGAATCTACCTCCCTGATTTCGGCATTCGCTCTGAAATAAATATATTGATTGATGATCAGCGCGCGCAAGTCAGCGGGGAGATTCAGAAAGAGTTGCTATTACTATAGGCCTTATTCGATGCAGATTCACCCGATTGCGGAACGCTATATAGTTCTCTGTTTTGAGCTCGAAAAGTTTATTCCGGGATTAGTTGACGCCTATTTTGGGCCGCCAGCGCTCCGCGAACGGGCAACGGGAAACCTTCCGCTAAATGAAATTATTGCCGAACTCGAACACTCGATGAGCGCTCTTGCGCCAGACGCTGACAATCCAGCGCAGCGCCGCGCCGGTTTTCTGTATCGCCAGCTCCGAGCACTGCGCATGCTCGCCGTCATGGCCCGCGGCGATACCGTCGAATATTTGCAAGAGGTTGCAGAGGTTTACGACATCAAACCGCTGAAGTCACCGGAGGCAACGTATCAGCGGGCGATCGATGAAATATCATCGCTTTTGCCGGGGAACGCACCGCTCGCCGATCGATTGGCCAAGTTCCGCGAGCAGTTTGAAATTCCGCCGCAACTCGTTCGCGAGATTTTTTCCGATGCCCTTGCGTTCACCCGCGCGAGAACGCTCTCCTTAATAGATCTCCCCAAAGAGGAATCGTTCGAGATCGCGCTCGTTACCAATAAACCGTGGAGCGGCTACAATTGGTTTAAGGGTTCAGCGCATTCACTAATTGAAATCAACACCGACCTTCCCCGTCGCGTCGATCACGTGCTTCACTTGATGTCACATGAGGGGTATCCGGGACACCATACTGATATTTCAACCAAAGAGCGCCGACTCTATAAGGATGCCGGGTATGTCGAGTTCAGCATGCATCCGCTTTTTTCGCCTCAAAGCGTGATTGCCGAAGGGGTTGCAGAAACTGCCGGCGAAATAATCTATTCCAAAGAGGAAGCGGCCGATTACATGCGCAATTCAATAGGAAAGCGCCTTGGTAAAGAGCACCTCGATTACGAGCTGCTCGGTCGGGTTCTTTCGCTGCTTGACGATTTACGCTCGGTCCCCTCAAACGCTTCGATCTTACTATTCAACGAAGGCCGCTCCGAGCGTGAGGCATATGATTATTTGAGACAGTTCGGATTGGCCGACAAGGCGTTCGCCGAGAAGCGAGTAGAGTTCCTAAAAACGTACCGGGGCTATATTTTCACGTACTATTACGGCTACGATCTTTTGAAGGCTTACTTTGCTGGACGCGATGCACGTACGGAGTTCGTCAAATTACTCAGCGAGCCAGCCTATCCGTCGCTCTTCGAACTAAACTAATGGCACCTTTAACCTGTCAGCCAACTGTTCGAGCAATATTAGCTGAACAGTTCGCAAAGAGTGTCGGGATCTTTCGGGAACTGTGGAGCGCCCTTGGTTCCCGCAGTAAGCACCTCACAGCCCTTCGCCGTTACTAGCACGTTATCTTCAATGCGCACGCCGCAGCGCGGGACCTTTCCTATCGCGCGCGTAAAATAGAGACCCGGTTCAATTGTAAAAACCATTCCAGTTTCTAACTTAGTGTCGGCGTGATTGAACCAGCCGAGATCGTGCACGTCCAATCCAAGCGAATGGCCGAGCGGATGAGCACACCATTCAGCGTACGCATTTTTCTTTAAAAGGGCGCCAACGCTCCCCTTCAAGACCTTAAGCGAAACCAATCCGCGCGTCAGCACCTCCTCCATCTTGAGGTATACCGACGCACGCGTAACGCCGGGACGGACCGCGGCAATTCCCGCCATATTGGCTTCGAGCACAACGTCATACACCTGCCGCATCATCGGCGTGAAATGCCCATTAACCGGCACCGTACGCGTAATATCGGCTGAGTACCTGCGAAGACGCGCGCCGCAATCAAACACTACAAGCTCTCCAGGCTTAAGACGCCCCTTAAGCCCGTTGTAATGAAATGTCGCTGCGGCAGCTCCCGTGGCGACAATCGGGTCAAAGGCAAGTAGCGCTCCGCGCTTAATTATCTCGCCGCTAATACGCCCTGCAAGTTCCGCCTCGGTAGTCTTACTGACTATCAGCGGCAGCGCAGCGTAGAGCGCATGGTGAGTAATGTCTGCGGCATCGCGAATCGCCGAGATCTCATCGGCATCCTTTAACACGCGAAGTTCGCTCATCAATTGGTCAGCATCAAACAGCTGATAGGGATATCCGCGTCGCGCGGCCATTTGAAGCTGGAAAAAGTAATTAGCCACCCGCCAAGCAGGCGAATCTTTTTGATACGGTGCATGCAGGCATTCGACTCCACGTAAGAGCGGAACCACATCGCGAACCGGATCTGCGGAAAGAACGAGCCGCGCCCCGATTGCTCCGGCAAGGAGTGGCAGATCCTCCCCTTTGCCGTCGTACCGTATCGTCATCTGCGAGCGCTTGGGTACCAAAAGCGTGGGGTCCTTCTGATCGGAGCGGATAAGGAGCAACGAGCCCTCAGTCTCACAACCCGACAAATAGTATAAATTAGAATTTGAACGATACGCGAAAACGCTCGAGTGCTGCTTGATAATCGGCGGATTTGCGCCGACCAAAAGCGCCGAAACCCCATCCCGGTTTTTGCGTAACAGCTGACGTGCGCGATCGATGCGCCGAATAAATAAACTTTTCATGATCTATATCTTATGCTGAAAATACCAGCGTCTAACAGATGTTAGTTGGCTTCCAGTCTTATCGAGCACTTTTCGGCGATTGTTGAGATAAGGCGATCGACGCCCTGCTTTGTCTTTGCCGAAAGGGCTAGCGGCGCGCCCGCGCAGATCTCTTCGAGATTAGCCGACTCCGGTAAGGCGTCAATCTTGTTAAGTACGACCACGGTAGGAATATGACCGAAACCCATCGAATCGAGAATCGTCTCGACGGCCTGCTTTCGCTCAGAAATGGCCGGATCGGTCGAGTCCAAAACATGCACCAATAGTGACGCGTCGCCAATCTCTTCGAGCGTCGCACGGAATGCGTTAAAA
>CAYTAW010000161.1:0-3756 GCA_964435675.1 uncultured Bdellovibrionales bacterium | reverse complement strand
AGCTCGGCTGGCAGATCCCGAATAAACCCTACCGTATCGCTAAGCACAACTTCAAACGGTCGGCCGTTTGGTCTGAATGTATTGGGAAGCACAAAACGACGCTTAGCCGGATCGAGCGTCGCGAACAGCTTGTTCTCTGCCAACACCTCGCTGCGCGTCATCAGATTAAAAAGTGTCGACTTGCCGACGTTCGTATAGCCGACGATTGCCACCAACGGAATCTCGCTTTCGATACGCCGCTTCTTCTTAATATCACGCTGACCTTTTAACTGCTCGATTCGTCTCTCGAGCATTGCGATGCGATCACGCGCAACACGCCGGCTGACTTCAAGTTTAGTCTCACCCGGTCCTCGGCCTCCGATTCCACCGGTTAAGCGCGAAAGCCCGGAATCCATCTCAGTGAGTCGGGGAAGATTATACTTTAGCTGCGCCAGTTCAACCTGAAGGCGTCCGTCGGCGCTCGAGGCGCGCTGCGCAAAAATATCAAGAATCAGCATCGAGCGATCGATGACCTTTAAATCGGTCAGCTTGGTAATAGAACGCCACTGGGATGGATGAAGTTCGGTGTCGAAAATTATCAAGTCGGCGCCAAGGCGAAGGCAGGTCAACACGACCTCCTCGAGTTTTCCCGAACCGAGCAGCGTGCGCGGGTCGGGCTTCTTTCTCTGCATTACCGTACCGGCAATTTCGACACCGGCCGTTCGCGCGAGTTCCCGCAGCTCCGCAATGGAACTTTGCACATCCACCTCCGGCTTGTCGCTGACCGAAACGAGCAGTGCCTGCACTTTTCCAGTGCGCGCGCGCGCGGCGAGATCGTCTTCGAGCTCACCTTCAAGCGTTGATATCAGCTCATCGAAATCGGGAGCGCCCCGCGGAAAGTCCTTTAATTCCTCGGTGACTGTCACGCCGTTGTTTTGCGCCGTGCTTACAAGATGTGCATAACTCACCATTGCCCGGTTGCCATTGACGCGCACTCCCGCCACCATGTCGAGACGCAGCTTTTCCAAATCGGTGTAAATATCTTGCGGAATGTGAGCGCGCGAAGCGTCGCGCGACAGATCTGTAAAAATCAGACGCAGACGGCGCAAACGGCCTTTGCCGAAGCGAAAACGCCCCAGATCGGGAAGATATAAGATATCTTTCTTGCCTAATATTACCTGCTCGATCCGCCCTTCGCGAGAGATGAGTAAGCCGATACGCCGGCTCAGCTTCTCCGCGAGCTGCGACATCTCGCGTACCAGATCAAGGGATACTATCTCTTCCTTCTCTATGCGACGGGTCAGTAGCTTTTCACAGAGACGGATCTCTGAGGAGGTTAGTCCGCTGGTATTTCCAAATACGTGATGTGCCATCTATGCGTTAAAAAACAGTAAAAAATAGCGGTTCTAGAAGCGCCGTAAAAACGTAACATAATGCCTATAAAGCTGTATATCAATGCTAGGGAGTCAAAATCGCTCTAAACGGAGTGTTTAGAACAACCATTCTTGAATTTACGTTGACCGATTGAGTAGGTGTGGGGACATCCCTATACTGAGCGAGGATTTCATTGGGGGAAGGCTGTGAGTACATTTTCTTATCGAGCTGCATCACCTGATAACGCTTTTGACATTCAGAGTATCATAGAGCTTTTTAGCGCCGTTTACGATGACGGGTATCCGCTGCCAAACGTCTACGATCCCCTTTTCTGGCGTCAGCATATTGGGACACGCTTCACCAGCATTCTCGTTTATCAGGGACGAAAACTCGTCGGGCATCTCGCGGCGCAGCCCGAAGGCAAAGACGGCAAGATGATTCAGGTGCTCTTTCCGCTGTGCCATCCGGATGCAGCCCGAGATATGGATGCAATCCTCAATTTAGCTTGGAGCGTGTTTGAACAGCAGGCGCGGAAGCAGAATTGGCACGGCGTCTACTACTTCGCATTTGCGGACGTTCCTGAAATGGTGCGTTTCGGCGAGCAAATCTTGCGAGTTAAATCCGTTGCGGTTTGCCCGGCCTACTTTCCGGCGTGGAAGTCTGCGGCGCGCGGAAGGAATTCTCGCGTACGCACTGACATTATTATCGGGCAGCGCTTTTTTAACCCCGATCGCGAGAAGCAACGCAGTATATACATTAGCGACGAACACTCGGAACTGGTTACCCGCCTTTATAGCGCACTAAAGCTTCCACGAGAGATTCGCACGGCCGTTCGAAAGGATAAGCTTGCAACCTATCCGCTCCCCGCCGATCGCACAGCGATCGAAACACGCTATTTTGCGAAGTCGGGTATCATGCATGCCTATGTCGAGCCATCGCTCGTAGTCAACGAATCAGAACTCGCCTCGCACTTTACTTCTCCGCATTCCGAAAGCACTTTCGCGTTTGTGAAAGCATACGATCCGCGCGCCCTTGAGGTCGCCGCGTGGTTCGAAGGTAACGGATTTGAATTTTCGGGCGTCTTGCCGTTTATCCATGATCGAGAGAGCTTACTCTTCTCGCATACCTCAGCAGAGAACAGCGCGAGCCAGATTGACGCGGAAACGGTCTTAATGGCCGGCTTTAGCACTTATTAACCGAACCACAGCGTTAACCGAACCACAGCGGTCCACTCTGCAAGCCCTCCGCTCAGTAGGTTCCTATACGCAGATTCCTACAAGCTTCCCATAAGTACCTCTTGCTGCCGGTCCATCTCCGGGTGATTATTCGTGTATGGAAAAACCACTCATAAAGGATTTCGCCGCCTTCCTGGCTTCCTACTCAATTCTTATTGGGTTTGCCATTCTCGCCCTGACCGGTCTTGCGGTACTGCTTTCCGACTTTTGCTGTCATCGGTAATTCCCTGGAATTGCTTTTTTTCCTAGGGCGTTTTGGGTGCGCAGCTAAAGAGATCATGTCGCACCGCATCAGCCCAAATTCCGATCTCGGTTCGCCGTGAAAACCGCTCGGCCTCTCTCCAAACGTACCAATTACATCGACCTCCCCGAACCTCATGCAGTCCCCGGCGATAGTTTATAACTGCGCCCCGGATGTCGCCCGCATACTCAGCCGCAAGCGCGGCCGCAAGAAATGAGCGCGGCTCATGCGGCCAATAATTGAGTCGACGCGAAATAAAGTCCTCAAGAATCTCCTTCTCCCCATGTTGATGAAGGAGAACGGCAAACTCCTCACTCCACATATTGTCATAAGGCCAAAGGATCCACGCAGCGCTCAACGCGGCAACGTTTGAATTCTTCCAGCCAGAGCGGCGGAGGGCGAAGCTTGATCCGTATGCGGCAGTTATACACAGAATGAGCGCCGCGCAAGCGGCGGCAATTCGCCGATACCGTCCGTCACACTCGACCGCAATCCGAGTCAAAATATCGCTCTCTGCAAGCAGTGCGGCATAAATAGTGGCAAACAAAATAATCCCCTCTCCGCGAATAAGCGTGTAATCAAACACGCAGCTTAACGAGATCCCCTGCAGCACCAGAAATCCCGCGATGGTAAAAATGTTTTTTTCTTTTACACGCAAGAAGATCTGCAGGGGAGCCGCACTCACTATGAGAAGAAAAAGCACGCCGCCAAACAATCCGTTCTCGACGAATGCTTGCAGATAATCATTAAAAATCGGCAGATCATTGCGCAGGAATCCAAATACCCAAGGGTCGGCTCCCGAACGCGGTACGGCCTCCCTGAGGGAAATTACCGTATTTCCCGCACCGACTCCCCAAAGAAAATTCTCCTGTGCCATCGTCAGCCCGACACGCCCGTCGTGACGCTCGACGCCGAGCACGGTCACCA
>CAYTAW010000160.1:0-7835 GCA_964435675.1 uncultured Bdellovibrionales bacterium | reverse complement strand
CGCTTGATCAACAAGGGCGTCGTTAGTGGAAGAGAACGAAAAGAAAGTTGCAACAAGAAGGACGCCGAGAATGAGCAACGAGGACCGCACGAGCAGACCTCGGCGACGATTATATGTAACCATGAACGTTTCTTTATTTAACCTGATAACGGTAGCCGCAAGATCGCAGATCCCGAAGCCATTTCTTGTTTATACCGAAATGCCACTGCTGAAAAGAGTTGAACGGTAAAATGGGAAAATAATTAGCACCCTGCAAGCACATGCAGCTCTCAAAAATTCGCCGCTTGAGTACCCGAGCAAATTATTTTGCATTCAAGTTTCTACAGCACTATTCGATTATTTTGCGTGCTAGGCAAAGATGAGGGCGGCCATAATCACCACCTCCCCACCTAGCTCACCTTGCGCGCGCGTGGGAGCAGCGAATAAGATTTTTGAGGACCTCGCGTTTATCCGTTTCAACACCAATGACTGATCTTCCCATTATATGGTCACCGACGCGCGAACGGATCAACAACTCTAATCTAAAAAAATACTGTGATTATCTCAGTAAAACAGATGGGATTACTCTCGCTGTCGAATCTGATGAGTTTTACCTTTGGAGCGCGGCTAATGCAGAGAAGTTCTGGGGTTCGCTCTGGGACTACTTCGAAATCACCTGCTCACGCGAACCTGACGCGGTTGTCGACAATATACATGCACTCCCCGGAGCATCGTGGTTCCCTGGCGCAACACTCAATTTCGCCGAAAACTTGCTGCGTCGGCGCGATTGCGCCGACGCAATTGTGTTCTGGGGTGAGGGGCAATTGCGCAGCTCGCTCAGCTATGAGCAGCTCTATCAACAAACTACCTCGCTCGCGGCAAATTTGCGCGCGCTCGGCATAAAACCTGGCGATCGCGTCGCCGGAGCCGTCGCGAATTCTCCCGCGGCGATCATCGGCATGTTGGCGGCGACCGCAATCGGCGCCGTCTGGTCGTCGTGCTCGCCCGATTTCGGCGTCAGCGGCATCGTCGATCGCTTCGGGCAAATTGAACCCAAAATTCTGATCGCTACCGACGCGTATTTTTTCAAAGGAAAGCGCGTTTCGTGCGAAGAAAAAATCTCTGCGGCGCTTAAGCAGCTACCGTCAGTCGAACAACTGATAGTCGCGCCATACGCTCCCGGCAATGAAAAGCCGATCGAGTTCCATTCGATTCACCGATTCGATCGGCTAACCGACTCTCCGCCGATACAGTTTGCGTTCGAGCAGCTTCCCGCCGCGCATCCGGTTTATATCATGTTTTCCTCGGGCACCACGGGAAAACCAAAATGCATAGTGCACGGTGCTGCGGGAACTCTGCTCGAGCACCGCAAGGAACTTGAGCTACATACAGATCTAAAACCTGGCGAGACGATCTTTTATCAAACAACCTGCGGCTGGATGATGTGGAATTGGCTGGCCAGCGCGCTGGCGGTCGGTGCTCGTCTTGTGCTCTTCGACGGCGCGCCGCTCCACGAAGAGAATCGCATTCTCTTCCGGCTGGCAAGCGAGGAAGCCGTTTCAATTTTCGGCACCAACGCAAAGTATCTCTCGCTGCTAGAAAAAAGCGGGGTAAAGCCGGCCGAAGAATTCTCTCTTCCCCATTTGCGCAGCATTCTATCGACGGGTTCGGTTCTCGCACCGGACAGTTTTGACTACGTGTATCGCGACATCAAAACAGATGTGCAGCTTTCGTCAATTTCCGGTGGCACCGATATTCTCGGGTGCTTTGCGCTCGGCAGTCCGGCGCGCCCGGTCTATCGCGGCGCGCTGCAAACGCGCAGCTTCGGTTTGTCAGTCGCCGTATTTGACGACAAAGGCGAAAGCGTGCGCGGCAAAAGCGGCGAATTAGTGTGCACGAGTGCGTTTCCCTCAATGCCTATTTATTTCTGGAACGATCCCGGCGGCGCCAAATATCGCAAAGCGTATTTCGAACGATTTCCCGGCGTATGGACGCATGGCGATTATACCGAACTGCTCGATACCGGCGCCATGATATTTTACGGTCGCTCAGACGCGACTCTCAATCCGGGCGGTGTGCGAATTGGGACGGCCGAGATTTATCAGCAAGTTGAATCCATCCAAGAGGTCGTCGAAAGCGTGGCGGTTGCTCTGCGCCGTGAAACAGACGAGCAAATTATGCTCTTTGTGGTACTACGCGCCGGCGCCGAGCTAACCGAAGATCTAACCAGCAAGATTAAGGGCGTGATCCGAAATAATTTGACCGCTTTTCATGTGCCCCACCATATTTTTGCGGTCAGCGAATTACCGCGCACGCGCAGCGGAAAAGTCGTCGAGCTCGCGATTCGCGACGCGCTGCACGGGAAAGCTATCGAAAACACGGAAGCGCTTGGCAATCCGGAAATGCTCGAGCAGTTTCGCCAAATTGGAGAATCGCTGAAAAGGAAGTCATGAAAAAACCCTTCCGCGAAAAGTCAGAAAAAGAGATCTCGTCGCTTTCGCCCGCCCTCCAAGCCCTCTGGCACGCCGCGCACGGCCGCTGGGACCAAGCGCACGAACTCGTGCAGGACGATCCGTCGGCCGAATGCGCCTGGGTGCACGCGCACCTGCACCGCGTCGAGGGAGATATCGGCAATGCGCGTTATTGGTATCATCAGGCCGGTAAAAAACCGTCGACGATCGGTCTAAGCCAGGAGCTGGAACAGCTTATTGAAGCGCTGAGCGTCTCGCGAAACGCGTAGCCCGTGCATCGAAGATGTACTATGGTGAAGGCGGCGCACGTCGCGCCCCACCAAGGATAAGTATATGACCCGCATTATTACCACCCTATTTGCCGTGATTATGATTACGAGCTGCGGAGGCGGTGGCGGCGGAGACGATACGAGCAGCGGCCAATTCTCCGATAGCTGCAGCCTGCGCATCACGAACGGGAGTCAATGCTCGACTGGCAGCGGCCCAGTCGTACTACTCGAATTGCTCAACTCATCGGGCGCATTAATTGCCACATGTACCGGTGCCTTCATAACCTCATCCCATGTTCTCACGGCCGCGCACTGTTTCAATGATGGCGCGACGTCAGCGGTTATCCGCTATAGCGATAAACGCATCGCGTCGGCCGGTATCGCGATTCCGCCCGCTTATAGTGAAGCCGATGCCATATCGCCGGTGGATTTAGCGGTCGTCACGCTGCAGCAAGCAGCAGGCGACGCCGAGACGCTTCCCATTCTCGTCAGCCAAGATGTTGGATTAGGAACTTCGATCAACATCATTGGGTTTGGGCAGGACGAAAACGGCAATTCCGCCCTCGACGGAACAACGTACGAAGAAAGCCTCAAGAAAGGTACGATGGTAATCTCGGATATCGATCGCAATATTCGCGCCTTCGCCGCCGAATTTAATCAAACAGGACAGTCAGTGTGCTCAGGAGATTCGGGAGGACCGGCGATTGTTCTCAATCACGATGGACTTCCCGGAATTGCCGGCGTTGCGCAAGCAATCGCCGACCAGTCAACGTCCGAAGAACCGGTTTGCCTCGCAGACTCGGTGGCCGTATTTACCGATATCCAAATCCCTGCGAACCTGGCTTTTATTCAAGCCGCTGCACCTGGAGTCGGCGTACTATAGTATCTACGCCGGCGACGTAAGGAATCGGCATCGGTATGTGAAGCCCTTTCGGGGTTACTCGGTACTCGGCAGAGGGACGCGCATACAAAGTTGATTTCGGTGTGCGGAATCCGTTGCCGTTTCAGATCCCGAATACCGTCAAGAATAGAATTTAGGATCGATAATCGTATCCCCAATCAACGCATCACACGCCTCGGGATAATCCGCCGTATAGTGCAACCCTCTGCTCTCTTTTCGTGACATCGCGCAGCGTATAACGAGGTCAGCGACCAAGCTCAAATTACGAAGCTCAATCAGATCCGGCGTAATAGTAAAATTCCAATAATACTCTTTAATCTCTGCAATAATATTGGTATTGCGCCGCAGCGCGCGCTCAAGTCGCTTGGTGGTGCGCACAATGCCGACGTAGTTCCACATGAATCTGCGCAGCTCATCCCAGCTTTGCGATATGACGACCTCTTCATCACTGTTACGCGCCGACCCTGGGTTCCACTCGGGAAGCGTCAGTTCCTCCTGCGCATTTCTGTTCTTCAAACTATGCATAGCGGCGCGATAGCCAAAGACCAGCCCCTCGAGCAGGGAATTCGACGCGAGGCGGTTGGCACCGTGGAGACCGGTGTGGGCACATTCACCGGCGACGTATAAATTTTCAATATTTGTGCGTCCATGCTCGTCCGAAACGACACCACCGCAGCAATAGTGCGCCGCCGGAACAACCGGAATAGGCGTTGTCGTGATGTCGAAACCAAACTGCAAACACCGCTCATAAATCGTCGGAAAATGCTCGCGCACGAATTCCGGCTTGCGGTGGGTGATATCGAGGAGCACGTAATCCTCACCGTGCTTTTTCATCTCAAAGTCGATTGAACGCGCAACTATATCGCGCGGCGCAAGCTCCGCTTGCGGATGATACGCATCCATAAAACGTTCGCCATTGATGCGCCGCAACAGAGCCCCTTCGCCGCGCATCGCTTCGGTAATCAAGAATGACTTCGCTTTAGAGTGATAGAGACACGTCGGATGGAACTGAAAGAATTCCATGTTCGCTACCGGGGCTCCGGCGCGAAAGCACATCGCGATTCCATCACCGGTCGCGATATCAGGATTCGAGGTGTACAGATACACTTTTCCGGCACCGCCCGTCGCAACTAACACTTTTTCAGCTTGAATTGGCTTTACTATGCCGGCGTCGTCAAGCACATAGGCGCCAAGCACACGATTCGGCTTGCCTCGATGCAAGCCGAACTTATGCGAGGTAATCAGATCGATTGCGCTGTGATACGGGAAAAACTGAATATTGGGGTGCTCCTTGGCGGTCGCCAGCAGCGCGCGGTGAATTTCGAAACCGGTTGCATCGGCCGCATGGTAAATACGTCGCCGCGAGTGCCCCCCTTCCTGATGCAAATGATACTGTCCGCCCTCTTTGTCGAATTCAGCGCCTCGCGCAATCAACTCTCGTATGCGCAGCGGAGCCTCTCGCACCACCAGATCCACTGTATCTCGGTGGCACATTCCGGCGCCTGCCGTAAGTGTGTCTTCGATGTGCAATCCGAAATTATCGTCCTTCGCGGAGACTGCCGCGATCCCGCCCTGCGCCCACGCGGTCGAAGAATCGTGTATCTCCTTTTTGAAAAGTACCGCCACTGTTCCGTGATCGGCCACTTGCAGCGCGTAGGTCAAGCCGGCGATGCCGCCACCAACCACCAAAAAGTCGAAAGATTCCATCAATTCAAACGCTCCTATGCGTAGTATAGCAAATCCGCGCCCCGGTTCCTAACCAGGTAAGACGCTTTATTATATACCAGTTTCCGCAATTTCAGCCCGCTATCGAAAGCCCTCAGCGGTTTAACGCCAGCCGGTCTCATTGCTGATAATTATGAGAGGTGCGGGGGCGCGCTCGTCAAGACGGAGCATTCGCGCTATCGTTCGCCCCATGCATCAACACGAGAAGTACATACGACATTGTATCGATAGCGCGGCGAGCGCCTTGCGAGACGTCGCACCGAACCCGATGGTCGGCGCTTGCGTAGTAATTGATGATGAAATTGTTGCTTCCGGAATTCACGAACGATACGGCGAGGCGCACGCCGAAGTAAATGCGATCGCGAATGCCGCAGGCGCCGATCTACAGCGCGCGACGCTCTATGTGACGCTCGAACCGTGCAGCCACCACGGAAAGACGCCTCCGTGTGTGGACGCGATTATCGCTGCCAATATTCCCCGTGTCGTCGCCGCGACACGCGATCCGAACCCCCGCGTTGCCGGCAGCGGCTTTGCCGCGCTCAAGAACCAGGGCATTGAAGTGGTCGAGGACATTCTTGCGGCAGAGGCGCGCTTCTTAAATAAACGCTTCTTCACGTTCCACAAAAAAGGACGGCCCTACGTAATCCTGAAATGGGCGCACACCAGCGACGGGTTTATTGCGCGCAAAGACTACACGTCAAAATGGATCTCCTCGCCCGAGTCGCGCGCGCTCGTGCATCGCTGGCGCGGAGAAGAGCAGGCGATTTTAATCGGGACGCGAACCGCGCTCCACGACGATCCCGAACTGACGGCGCGCGACGCACAGGGGAAAAATCCGCTACGGCTGGTAATCGACGCAAACGGAACCCTCCCCGCCGCGCGAAAATTATGGCAACCGACCGCAAGAACGGTGCGCTTCACCGGAGCGGCGAGCGGACCGCATGACAGCGAAGAAGTTTTCATACTCGATCGAAACTATGATTTATTTCCACAAATCCTCGCGATGCTGCACGAGCGGAGCATTCTCTCAGTCATAGTCGAGGGAGGGGCGGAAACGCTGCGGCGAATTCTCGCGGACGGACTTTGGGATGAGGCGCGAATATTCGAGTGCCCATCGCGCTTCGAAGAGGGCATTCCGGCGCCACACCTTGAGAGCTTTGCGTCGGCTCACCCTCTTCTAGCCGAGAGGCGCCAATTGATCGCTGGCGATTCTCTGCGGATTCTCTATAATCCCGAAGTATCCACGATACTATAATCACTGCCGATAAATTCGGTTGGAGTCTCAAATGATCTGCGTTCTCTACGCGCTCGAAGAAGAAATCGCGCTGCTCAGCAGCGAGCTACGCAACCGCGAAACGCTACCACACGCCTGGGCCCACATTACCCGCGGCACACTGGGCACTCATCAACTCTGCCTAATTAAAAGCGGTGCCGGAAAAGTGCTTTCAGCGATGACCGCGCAAGCGTTGATTAAAGAGTTTCAACCGCGGATCATCATTCTTTGCGGCGTCTCGGGCGCACTCAATCCTATATACGAGCGGGGTGATTTGGTGATCGGCCGAGACTTCATCCAACACGACATCACCACCGAATTTTTCGGTTTTGAACCGGGGCAGGTACCGTTCACCGATTACAAAATTATCCCGGCGACTGACTCGCTCCTCGTCGCTGCGAGCACACTGACGCTTCCCGACGCGCGCGTTCACTGCGGACGAATACTAAGCGGCGATCAGTTCATTTCCGGAAAACGGGGCGGAGAACTGCGCGCGCAGTTCGACGGCGACGTGGTGGACATGGAGAGTGCGGCGATTGCGTTTGTATGCCATCTCAACAAGGTACCCTTTGTGATTGGGCGCACCATATCGGATAAGGCCGACGACACCGCGGCGCATGATTTTGGCGCGTTTCTCGCGCAAGCGTCCAGGCACGTTACCCTCTTCGTTGAACATGTGCTCGGGCAAATCTGACTCATGAACGCGAGCGACCGCAGGGCCACCGCCCGAAGCATGGTTATCGATCTAACCCGCGGCTCGGAACTAATGATCGCGACAATTTTTTTTACCTTCAAGAATGTGTGGTCATCCATACCCGACACGTCGTTCAGCCGCTGGGGCAACGCAATGTTTTCTCACAGCAAGTGGCACGGACACACCTTGGTCGACGGCGGCCAGGCCTTATTTATGATCCTGATAGCGGGCTCGCTCGTCCTCTCAATCGACCGGCAGCGCGCAGCAGGTAGAACACGCAGAGATATTCTTATTCGACTTTTAAAACGCACCGCCCTTTTCGCGCTGCTCTGCTACGCACTCGGGGCTGGCCGCTCGTTTCCCTACAACCCTCAAATGCTGTCCCAAATCTCGATTGAGCTTCTTTGGACAATCCTTTTTGCCGGCTCGCTCATACTAACGACCGGCTTTAGAACAAAGGTGCTTATCTTTGTTGGCTCACTGGCGCTGCACGCATCACTGCTTTTATTCTGCTGCCATCTCC
>CAYTAW010000159.1:1073-7865 GCA_964435675.1 uncultured Bdellovibrionales bacterium | reverse complement strand
GCTAAAAAGCGCCGTTTGGATGCGCATCAGCGGCGCGGCTCGCCGCATAATTCTCGCACCGAAAGAATGTAGCGCGCACTTCGCAACCGAATCCGTTGTGAGACATATTGACGATGCCGGTTATTCTCAAGAGTATCGTTCGCTATTGCGAGCCCTCGAAATCTCCGCAGCGAATGCGCGGATGACCCTACACGTTCCCGATCACCATATGCGCGCCGCGCGACACCGGCTCGAGCAGGCGGGCGTTCGCGGACGATACGCCGTTCTCTGCCCGTTCACTACGCTGGAACAAAAGCAATGGCCGATTGAAAGATGGCCGGTCTTAATCGACAAATTGACCGAACGGGGCTTTGATTCCGTCGTTATGATCGGAAAGCCTGGAGATCCGCATGCCGCACAGAAAATTTCAAAGCAGGCGCCATCATTGATAGATTTAACCGGAAAGACGACGATCGCCGAGAGTCTAGCGATTATAAAGGGGGCGGCAGCTGTAATCGGCGTTGACACCGGCATGGTGCGTGCTGGCGCCGCACTCGGCGCTCCGACGATCGCGCTGCATGGCCCCATTAAGGCCGAGAATGATCCAGGATTCGCCAACCTACGCGTACTTTATCACCAATTATCCTGCTCACCCTGCGGCCGCGCACCGACTTGCGCCGGTGAATACACGTGCATGAAACTTCATTCGGCGGACACAATAGCCCGGCAGCTCGATCTCTTAATTGGAGCCGCTCAATGAATGTGCTCCATATCGAACTGGGCGGGAGTGTGTACGGCGGCGGCGCGCAGACCGCATACCTACTCAACGGTCTCGCTTCATCAAAGGACCGTCACGCTCTCATATGCGATGCGGAGAGCGGACTCGCTGGGCAAATTAAAAACACCCATGCTACCGTGCATGCCATATCTTGCGCGGGAGACGCCGATCCGAGAACGCTCCTTACGCTGTTTTCCATAATTAGAAAACAGCGGCCCGATTTAGTACATATCCATAGCCGGCGCGGGGAGTTTTTGAGCGCCTGCGCGAGCTCGTTTCAGGGAATCCGAGTCGTCCTTAGCCGCCGCGTTGATAATCCACCGAATAGAATCGATGCAACCCTAAAGAACGGCGTCTATAGCAAAATTATCGCGATCTCGGCGGCGGTAAAAAGCATTCTCGAGTCTCACGGGATTCAAAAAGAAAAGATTTGCCTCATCCCAGACGGTGTGGACACCGCCGCATATGCGCCCGCGAAAGGAACGAGCGGTACACTACGGCGCGAATTAGGCATACCGGAACACGCCGTGATTGCGGGCGTGATAGCTCAACTCATCGAGCGCAAAGGTCACCATGTGCTTATTGAGGCTCTTTCGAAAATTGGGGCACCGCCTGACGAATTGCGCGTGCTTTTTTTCGGACGCGGCACACTGGAAAAATCGCTGCGACGCATGGTGCGAGATCGCGGCCTCGATCGCTCGATAATTTTTTGCGGCTTCCGCTCCAATCTCAATCAACTTATCCCCCAGCTCGATCTGCTGATCCACCCCGCACTGAGTGAGGGGCTGGGGGTGGCCCTCCTCGAAGCTTCAGCGTGCGCGGTCCCGATAATTGCGTCGCGCGTGGGAGGAATACCGGAAATAGTCGAGGACGGCGAAACCGGGCTCTTAGCGGCGCCGGGGAATGCCGCGGAGCTTGCCGGCAAACTCAGGCAGCTGATCAATAGCCCTATCGAACGTGGCCGCCTCGGCATCGCAGGCAGAAGGCGCGTACTCGAACATTTTTCGACCGATCAAATGATCGCAAAGCATGAACGACTCTATCGCTCACTAATTAAACAGTGCGATGATTCAACTATACCGGAAAAGCAATGAAGGATTTTCTCAAACAGAACCCCGAATTATTGGCGCTCGTGACCATGTGTCTGGCCATAATCATCTGGGCATACCAAATTCACCCGACGTCTTCGATTAAGATGCCGCACGCCGTAGCGCACCGCGCCTCTATTCACCAAGGACTTCCGGAAAACTCAATCGAATCTATAAAACAGGGGATCGATACTGGTCTTTCATTTTTTGAAGTGGACGTTCGCTACAGCGCGGATCGCATACCCTTCGTATTTCACGACATGGAAATCACCAAAGAAAACAGCCGCGCCGATGAGAAGCTGCTTGGCCGTTTCATATCCCAGCTTCCCCTCGAAACAGTCCTCTCTATCCCCTTAATTGATAATCCGCTCGTCCGGATCCCTTCCTTTGCCTCGATACTTAGTCTGATAAAAGAGAAACCCGTCCTTCTGCTCGTCGATCTCAAGTTCACGGACGATTGGTTCGTACGCAGCGTCGTCGAGGCAGTCGAACAACACGCGCAGCTCGGACAGGTCGTACTCTCGTTCGGAAGTATAGAGCTGCTCGAACAAATGACGCGCGAGTTTCCCAAGATGCGAAGCATGTTGTCCTGCAAAGATCGAAAGCAGCTCGAGCAGGCATTGCATAGCAGCGCCGAAATTATCGAACTGGAGAAATGGCTAACAGAAGACGCCATCGCCGAAATCCATAAGGCGAGAAAACGCGTACTGATTAATATTGCAAAATCTGCGTACGACAGTCCCCACGGGTGGGCAGAAATCGAAAATAAAAATGTAGATTTCGTGATGACCGATTTCGCCGATAAAGCCCAGCTCGCCTTCGATGTCCGATAGAGCGTCATCGCTCATCTATAACCCCTATTACGCGGCGTGGCCTGACTGAGCGCGCACGGCGCGTCGCCGACCTCGTCGATTACGGTTTATTTTCCATATTTCCGCTTGTCTCGACCGTATCATTTTCTTCCGGTCCGACCGGGAGAAACATGCGCGCCATCGTTCCCATATTCTCAGCACTCGATATCGTAAGCCACCTCACGCGAGCAAAACATACGCGGCGAGCCACTCGAGATTTCGTTGAATTGCAAAAAGCATATTATTCAAATGGTGACTTGTGCCGCCGGCAATCCGCACCATCGAGCCGAAAAGACGATATCGGGGCGCACATGTTCGGCAAGCATCAGCGCGTCCGCGCCATTATCAACTACTCCCGCCACATGGAACCCGTAGCGCTCAAGCGTGTTCTGCAGATCGAGCGCAATCAAACCTTCGTCCTCACAAACTAAACTCTTCCCGTGCGGACTCGAGACTTCTCCTAATTCATTCATAAACCGTCTCTAAAAACTTTTTACATATAGGATTAATTAGACCACAATTAATGAGGTGCTACTCACGAGATTATCAGACTATTCACACGGCAACGCTTGATGCGGCCGCTACCTCGGCTTTCATTCCCAATATGGCCCGATAACTAGACGAATAATATGTTGCTGATCATATTGCGGCGGTGCTTCGAACGGTCGATTACCAATTAGACATTATTTTCAAAATTTTAGTACTTTGTTTCGTACGGCAGTCTCGATAGTAAAGACCGGAAATTTCTGCTACTATCCCACAAGCTCATCTATTATCTCGCCCGTTATGGAACGTCTTTTCAGGCTGATCAGTGTCTGTTTTCTTATATGCGGCTGTTCGAATACGCCCCGCGATCGTTTTGATGGATACGCCGAAGGCGAGTTTATCTATGTTTCGGCGCCCTTTGGCGGTCAACTTCTAAATCTTGCCGTCAAAAAGGGAGAGAACGTCCCGGTGCAATCTTTGCTTTTCGCCCTCGACAGCACGGTCGAGAAAAGCGCGTACGATGAAGCCAATCGCCGTTATTTGCAAGCCCAAGCCAATTTCGAGGATCTTCTCAAAGGCAAGCGACCATCGGAAATTGATTCAATTAAGGCACAGCTCGAACAAGCGCAGGCCACATTAGAACTTTCCGAAAAAAACTTGCAGCGTAATAAAAAATTAATTGAGTCAAACGTGATCTCGCAACAGGACTATGATCAGGTGCTTTCGGTGCGCACGCGAGATTATCAACGAGTAGTGCAATTAAAATCAGATTTAGAAACAGCAAAGCTCGGCGCGCGCGAAGACCAAAAGAAAGCCGCCGATCAGGAGGTACAAACGAGAAAGGCCGAGCTAGAGAAGGCTCTCTGGAATTTAAATCAAAAATCTCAGCGGGCGCCTGAAAGCGCCGTGGTATTCGACACTTTATTTCGACAAGGCGAGTGGGTCCCCGCTGGCCGGCCGGTAGTATCGTTGCTCCCCGCGAATAATATCAAGGTGCGCACCTTTATCCCCGAAGGCATCATTTCAAATTTAAAAATCGGGCAAGCCGCCACAATCACTCGCGACGGCGCCGCTGACTCGATGAGCGGAACGATCAACTATATATCGACTCAGGCGGAGTTTACTCCCCCGGTAATTTACAGCCGGGAAAGCCGCTCTAAGCTCGTCTATCTCGTCGAAATCTCCCTTTCTCCAGAGTCCGCCGCTACGCTTCATCCCGGCCAACCCGTTCAGGTGTATATAAGGTAAATTTGGTGGACGCGTTTGCTATCGACGTTCAAGGAATGACGAAGTCGTTCAATGACCGTACCGTAGTCGATGGAATCAACCTAAAAGTAAAAAAGGGCGAGATCTTCGGATTTTTAGGCCCCAACGGCAGTGGGAAAACTACTTTCATTCGCATGCTCTGCGGACTGCTGCGCGCCGATTCGGGGTCTGGACAGGTGCTTGGATTCGACGTCATACGCGAAAGCGAAAAAATCAAAAGAGACGTCGGATACATGACTCAGCGCTTCAGCTTCTACGAAGATTTGAGCATCGAAGAAAATCTCGATTTCGTCGCGCGTATGTACGAGATGCCGAGCGCGGGAGACGCCGTCGAAGAATCGTTAGTCAATCTCGGCTTGCGCGAACGGCGACGCCAACTCGCCGGCCAACTCTCCGGCGGATGGAAACAACGGCTCGCGCTTGCGGCATGCCTAATCCACAATCCGCGTCTGCTCTTGCTCGATGAACCAACCGCGGGTGTCGATCCCAAAGCGCGGCGCGATTTTTGGGACCAAGTGCATATCCTGGCGACGAAAGGGCTGACGGTCCTCATAACCACGCATTACATGGACGAGGCGGAACGCTGCCATAGACTTGCCTATATTTCGCAAGGCAAGCTGCTGACTCAGGGATCCGTGAGCGAAGTGATACAGGGTGCCGGATTGACCACCTATTTGGTCCAGGGAGACAATTTACCGGCCGCCGCGGAAAAATTACAGCGGGCCCCGGCAGGGATACATGCGGTAGCTTTTGGAACATCGCTGCATGTCAGCGGAACAGATCGAGAGTTAATTGAATCACAGCTACGATCGCTCGGTGATACCAATGTGCATTGGGAAAAAATCGACTCGAGCTTGGAGGACGTATTCATCCATTTGATGGAATCCTCCTCCGGAGGAGAGTGACGGTGAGCGGCGATTCATTTTCAATGAAACGTTTTGGCGCTATCGCGCGCAAAGAATTTATTCAGATGAAGCGTGATCGGCTAACATTCGCCATGATGTTCGGCATCCCTCTGATCCAGTTGATCCTCTTCGGATTCGCGATTAACAACGATCCTAAATCTCTCCCCACCGCAGTTGTTATGGGCGACAGTGGTCCCGAGGTGCGCACCTTTCTCTGGTCTCTTAGAAATAGCGGCTATTTCAAAATTCGGCGCGTCGAGACCGAGGCAGGCAGCGCTGATCAGCTCGCTCTAGGCCAATCGCAGTTCATAATTACCATTCCTCCCAATTTTTCTCGTGATCTGCTACGCGGAAACCGTCCGCAGATTCTCGTACAAGCGGATGCCACGGACCCCGCAGCAACAAGCAACGCCATCGGCGCACTCCGCGTACTCGCGGAATCGGCCTTCAACAAAGATTTGGGCGGCGCACTCACCTATCTTGTCCCGACAGGACAGGCGGTAAACCTAATTATTCATCCGATGTATAATCCCGAGGCGGTCACCCAATACAATATTGTCCCCGGGCTGATGGGCGTGGTGCTGACTATGACCATGGTAATGATTACCGGCTTGGCAGTTACACGCGAACGGGAGCGGGGAACAATGGAAAATTTACTGTCAATGCCGACTAAACCCTTCGAAGTAATGAGCGGGAAAATCCTTCCATACATTGTCGTCGGCTATGCTCAAGTGTGCGTAATTTTGACCGCTGCTAAGCTGCTTTTTCATGTCCCATTCGCGGGAAGTTTCATTCTCGTTCTCCTTTCAGCCCTGATCTTCATCATCGCCAATCTGGCCGTCGGCATAACATTCTCGACAATCGCTCAAAACCAACTCCAGGCGATGCAAATGTCATTCTTCTTTTTTCTCCCTTCCCTGCTGCTCTCCGGATTCATGTTTCCCTTTCGGGGAATGCCGTTCTGGGCGCAATGTATTGGCGAAGCTCTTCCCTTGACACACTTTCTAAGAATTGTGCGCGGCATCTTATTGAAAGGAAACGGCATGGAATACGTGATAAGCGATTTATGGCCAATCGGGTTGTTCGCGCTGTTTGCGCTAGCGATTGGAATTGGCAGGTATCGACAGACACTTGATTAAGAAACCCATGATTTTTAACAGATCCGTCATTTTCATGAAGAGATAAAATACAATACATGGCAAACGACCGGCTAAGCCACCTACGATGCGAACCATGCACCGAAAAGTCCGCGGCACTCACGCGCAAGGAGGCCGAGTCGCTGCTCGCTTCTGTGCCCTTATGGAAAATCGTGACAAAGGATGGAGTCAATCGCCTTCAGCGTGCGTTTACGTTCAAGAATTTTCGCGATGCGCTTCATTTCACTAACATAATTGGCGCCGTTGCTGAAGAAGCAAACCATCATCCCGATATTCTAACTG